>NZ_SEIP01000048.1:0-269 GCF_004146205.1 Yimella sp. RIT 621 | reverse complement strand
CGCCGCCCGCGCCGACATGGAGGAAACCAGCCGCCTAGCGACCACGAGCGACACCTGGTGGCCAGCGGTGCTCGTCGCGCTCACCGAGGACGTGACCAACGCCCGCACCGAGGGCTTCAACCGGATCATCAAGCAAACCAAGCGTGTCGGATGCGGCTTCACCAACATGGACAACTACCGAAGGCGCATCATGGTCCACATCGCCCTCACCCGAGGGCAGAGACCAGCAGCATGAAATCAGCACACGCCCCGCTCAAATGCGGAGAGCC
>NZ_SEIP01000047.1:0-295 GCF_004146205.1 Yimella sp. RIT 621 | reverse complement strand
GCATCCTCACGCGACAAGCAACGGTATGAACACCAGGCACCCGGTGACCTGGTGCATGTCGACATCAAGAAACTCGGGAAGATCCCCGACGGCGGTGGGTGGCGCATCACCGGACGCGGTTCGGCTCAGGACCGACGTGCCGGCGTGGCCCGTGACCGTGCCGCACGTCAGGGCGCACCCTCCTCGCGTGGCTACGTCTACCTCCACCACGCCGTCGATGACCACTCCCGGCTGGCCTACTCAGAGATCCTCAGCGATGAACGCAAGGAGACAGCCGCAGCGTTCTGGAAGCGTG
>NZ_SEIP01000046.1:0-327 GCF_004146205.1 Yimella sp. RIT 621 | reverse complement strand
CGTCTCGACCGAGTACGAACCGGTGGTTCGGCTGATGTGAGTGATCACGGATGCTGGGCTGGGGGTTGTGGAAAGGTGTTGGGGTGGTTGCTGGGTGTGGGGTGTCGGCACGTTGTTGGGTCCTGAAGAAACGATCTTCGGCGACTGGTACAGCTCCTTCGTGGGTTGTGGTGGTGGTTGGGGTTGTTTTTTCTGGGTTGGCAGGCTGTTCGCCGGCTGCACTGAATGATCTGGGCTTGGGGTCTGGGTTGGTGTGGGTGGTGGTGGTGCTGTGTGTTGTTTGAGAATTGCATAGTGGACGCGAAGCATCTGTAGTGCTCTGTGAAG
>NZ_SEIP01000045.1:0-330 GCF_004146205.1 Yimella sp. RIT 621 | reverse complement strand
ACTTCACAGAGCACTACAGATGCTTCGCGTCCACTATGCAATTCTCAAACAACACACAGCACCACCACCACCCACACCAACCCAGACCCACAAGCCCAGATCATTCAGTGCAGCCGGCGAACAGCCGGCCAACCCAGAAAAAACAACCCCAACCACCACCACAACCCACCAAGGAGCTGTACCAGTCGCCGAAGATCGTTTCTTCAGGACCCAACAACGTGCCGACACCCCACACCCAGCAACCACCCCGAACACCTTTCCACAACCCCCAGCCCAGCATCCGTGATCACTCACATCAGCCGAACCACCGGTTCGTACTCGGTCGAGACA
>NZ_SEIP01000044.1:0-333 GCF_004146205.1 Yimella sp. RIT 621 | reverse complement strand
TGTTCTGTCCGGAGAGGTTAGGCACGCGGTCGATGGGTGATTGGCCCTTGAGGCTGGTGTGGCCGCGGTGGTGATTGTAGTGATGGAGCCATTCGGGGTAGGTCGCACGGCGGTCGGCTTCTGAGGTGTAAGCGCACGCGTAAGCCCATTCCTCCAGCAGGGTCCGGTTGAAGCGTTCGACCTTGCCGTTGGTTTGCGGCCGGTAGGGGCGGGTACGGCGGTGTTTGATGCGCGTGCCGAGCGTCTTGGCCCATAACCGGCTGCGGTAGCAGGCGCCGTTGTCGGTCAGGACCGCTTTGACGGTGATGCCATGGCGAGCGAAGAACTGTTGGG
>NZ_SEIP01000043.1:0-346 GCF_004146205.1 Yimella sp. RIT 621 | reverse complement strand
GTGAGGAAGACCTCCGGGTGAGGTGTGGAGCTACCACGCACCCACATTCACCACGGAGGTCTTCATGTCCCACGCTAACGCGACGCTCACACCGGCTGGCCGGCTCCGCTTGGCCAAGCTCGTCGTTGATGAGCAGTGGTCCTACGCGCATGCTGCTGAACGGTTTTCGGTCAGCATCACGACCGCACGCCGCTGGGCGTTGCGGTACCGGGAACATGGCCCGGCCGGGATGACCGACCGATCCTCACGACCACACCACTGTCCCCACCAGTTACCGCGGCGCACTGAACGCCGGATTATCAACCTGCGGGTGACACGCCGGTGGGGTCCGGCCCGTATCGCCTAC
>NZ_SEIP01000042.1:0-605 GCF_004146205.1 Yimella sp. RIT 621 | reverse complement strand
CGGGTGGACGGGTCGGGTTCGGGCACCTCGTCGTCCCCATCGTCGTCCAAGTTGTCGTCGGTGTCATCAGTGGGGAAGGGGTATTTCGCGACGGCCCGTCGGAGTTGGCCGACGTCGCAGTGTGGTGCGAGGCGGGTGACGTCTTCGTCGAACCCGGCCGGGACATGACGGGCGATGACCGCCAGTTGGTGGAACGTGATCTCGGTGCGTTCGAACGCGGCGATCGCGTGCGGGAGTTCGTTCGCGCGGGAGGCGATGCGGACGATGTCTGTTGCGGCGGCGCGGGAGACGCCGGCGAAGCAGGTCAACCATTGTTCCGGGGATCGGATCCCGGAGACAGCCCAATGCTGTTCGGTGAGGGATTCGCGCATCACGGTGATGAGGTCGGCGTACGCGCCGGTGAGGGCACCGGCGACGCGTTCCAGGTCGTACCTGGCCACGTACGCGGGGTCGTACTCGTCCGCGTTGTGGAGCACAGCCTTCGACGAAAACGGTTCGGGTTCAACCGTTTTCGTGGCGTCGACTGCTTCGTTCGCCCTCATACGAATAGTCAACCATCGAGCACTGACAACCACCGTGTGGTCACGTTTGCGTCGAGGGTTCGG
>NZ_SEIP01000041.1:0-799 GCF_004146205.1 Yimella sp. RIT 621 | reverse complement strand
TGGTCGGTAGCCGAACCGGTCGCCGTACCGGTCTCGGAACGTGAAGAACCCTGGGGTGAGAGCGGTGATGGTGAAGTCGCCGGCGTGTAACCGGTCGTGAAGGAAGGGGCAGAGGCTGATCAGGTTGCCCAGGTCGGTGTTGCCACCTTTGGCCCAGTGGATGACGTGGTGGACCTCGACGTAGCGGTGGGTTCCGCACCCTGGGAACCGGCAGCCGTGGTCCCGGTCGTGCACGAGGCGGAGGGTGCGGCGCGGGACGATGCGTTGGGTGCGTCCGACGTCGACGGGGTACCCGTTCTTCTCGATGATCGGCACGATCAGCCCGTCACAGGAGAGTTTCTCGCGGAGTGCGGGTGGGAGGGCTCCGGCACCGCCCGACCAGCCGTGTCCGTGGGCGTCGAGGTGGAACAGCGCCCGGTAGGTGTCCGCCCGACCCGACACCCCCTGAGTGCCGGCGTTGAGGGAGCGGAGCATGGCTTCGAGGAACGCGTCCGCCAGAGTGATCCGTGGTTTCCCAGCCGCGTCCAAACCTTCACCCGAGTCGGCACCGAGGTGGGTGCCGCCGAACGCGGCCGGAATCCGTTGAGCCGTGGTGTCTTCGTCGGACTCGATTGCGGGGTCCTGGCCGCAGTCCTGATCGCAGTTGTTGTCGCCATCACTGTCGGTGTGGCGGGTTTGTTGGAACAGCGCGTTCTTGGCTTCGTTCAACACTTGCTCGAGGAGTTCGCCCTGGTCGGCGGGTCCGTCGAACTCCAAGTGGTAGCGGCCTTTGTCGAACCAGGACCGTAACTGCGCCGGC
>NZ_SEIP01000040.1:0-823 GCF_004146205.1 Yimella sp. RIT 621 | reverse complement strand
TCCGGCGCATTTACGGTCCTGGTTCGACAAAGGCCGCTACCACTTGGAGTTCGACGGACCCGTCGACCAAGGCGAACTCCTCGAGCAAGTGTTGAACGAAGCCAAGAACGCGCTGTTCCAACAAACCCGCCACACCGACAGTGATCGCGACAACAACTGCGATCAGGACTGCAGCCAGGACCCCGCAATCGAGTCCGACCAAGACACCACGGCTCAACGGATTCCGGCCGCGTTCGGCGGGCCCGAGTCCGGCACCGACCACGCCCCCGATCTTGGCACGGACCTGGGTGACGGTCTGGACGCGGCCGGGAAACCACGGATCACTCTGGCGGACGCGTTCCTCGAAGCCATGCTCCGCTCGCTTCACGCCGGCACCGGCGGGGTGCCGGGTCGGGCGGACACCTACCGGGTGCTGTTCCACCTCGACGCCCACGGACACGGCTGGTCGGGCGGTGCCGGAGCCCTCCCACCCGCACTCCGCGAGAAACTCTCGTGTGACGGGCTGATCGTGCCGATCATCGAGAAGAACGGGTACCCCGTCGACGTCGGACGCACCCAACGCATCGTCCCTAGACGAACCCGCCGCCTCGTGCACGACCGGGACCACGGCTGCCGGTTCCCAGGGTGCGGAACCCACCGGTACGTCGAAGTGCACCACGTCATCCACTGGTCCAAAGGTGGCAACACCGACCTGGGCAACCTGATCAGTCTCTGTCCCTTCCATCACGACCGTTTACATGCCGGCGACTTCACCATCACCACGTTGTCGCCAGGGTTCTTCGTGTTCCGAGGCCGGTACGGCGACCGCTTCGGCTACCGACCG
>NZ_SEIP01000004.1:0-257949 GCF_004146205.1 Yimella sp. RIT 621 | reverse complement strand
TTGATGTGAAAGTTCCGGCAGGCGTCGGCCATACTCTCGGACCATGCAGTTGATCACAGCATCCGAGGTGCCGGTCTCCCTCGCCCGTGTCGACGAACCCGCCGCCGCACCCGTGCGTGTCGCTCTGGTGCAGCACCACTGGCGCGAGGACGCAGGCGAACTGCAGCAGGCGTTGCGGGGCGGCATCGAGCAGGCGGCGAAGGCAGGCGCCCAGGTCGTGTTCCTTCCCGAACTGACTCTTTCTCGCTACCCGGCCGACACCCTGCCCGAAGGTGCGCCGGACCAGACCGCAGAAAGCCTCGGCGACGGCCCGACCTTCACTTTCGCGGCGCAGGCGGCGAAGGACTTCGGCGTATATGTGCACGCCTCGCTTTTCGAGAAGGCGCCCGAGGCGGACGGCCGCGGCCTGAACACCGCGATCCTCGTTTCCCCCGACGGCGAACTCGTCGCCCGCACCCGCAAGACGCACATCCCGGTCACCGCGGGCTACTACGAGGACAAGTACTTCCGTCCGGGACCATCGGACAATGCCTATCCCGTGGTCACACTTGACGATCCGTCGGTGAAGCTCGGCATGCCGACCTGCTGGGACGAGTGGTTCCCCGAGGTCGCACGCTCCTACGCCCTCGGTGGAGCGCAGTTGCTGGCGTACCCGACCGCGATCGGATCAGAGCCGGATCACCCCGAGTTCGACACCCAGCCGCTCTGGCAACACACCATCGTCGGCCACGCGATCGCCAACGGAGTGTTCGTCGTCGTGCCCAACCGCACCGGCAGCGAGGGTTTGATCACCTTCTACGGCTCATCGTTCATCGCCGACCCCTACGGACGCGTCCTGGTCCAAGCACCGCGCGACACCGAGGCCGTCCTGGTCGCCGATCTCGACCTGGCCCAGGGCAAGGACTGGATCGACCTGTTCCCGTTCCTGTCGACCCGTCGCCCGGACACGTACGCGTCGCTGGCCGAACCGATCAAACCCGAACACGTCCGCGCCGACCCGAACGCGTGACGATGACCTGGCGAATGCCCGCAGAATGGGCGCCGCACGATCGCGTCTGGATGGCGTTCCCCAGCCAGGGATACACACTCGGCGAGACGGACGCGGAGGCCGAGGCTGCCCGGCGCACCTGGGCGAACGTCGCCAACGCCGTCGCCCGGTTCGAACCCGTCCACATGCTCGCCACGACCGACGCCCTCGGCATTGCACGAGACCTGTTGCACGACAACGTTGTTGTGCACGAAGCCGAGCTGGACGACGCGTGGATGCGTGACATCGGCCCCTCCTTCGTACTCGGCGAACACGGAGAGCTCGGTGCCGTCGACTGGGTGTTCAACGGTTGGGGCGCGCAGGCGTGGGCCAGCTGGGACAAGGACGCCGGTGTCGGTCGTCGGGTCGGCGAGCAGGCCGGCGCCACGGTCGTCGATTCGCCGATCGTCAACGAGGGCGGCGGCATCCACGTCGACGGCGAAGGCACGGTGCTGTTGACCGAGACGGTGCAACTGGATCCCAGTCGCAACCCGCAGGCGTCCAAGGCCGACATCGAGGCCGAGATGGCTCGTTGCCTCGGTGCCTCGACATGCATCTGGTTGCCTCGTGGGCTCACCCGCGATTACGACGAGTTCGGCACCCGCGGCCACGTCGACATCGTCGCGACCTTCACCTGCCCCGGCGTGGTGTTGGTGCACCACCAGGAGAATCCCGACCATCCCGATCACCAGGTCAGCCGCGAGATCATCGCGCTCCTGGAGAACAGCACCGACGCCGCCGGGCGAACTCTGACGGTCGAGCGAATCCCCGCTCCCGCAACGCTTTTCGACGACGACGGACCCGTCGACTACAGCTACGTGAACCACCTCGTCGTCAACGGGGGTGTCATCGCCTGCACCTTCGACGACGAGCACGACGACCGCGCGCTCGACGTGCTGCGTCGGGTGTACCCGGGCCGCGAGGTCGTCGGGGTCGATGCCCGCGAGATCTTTGCCCGCGGCGGCGGGATCCACTGCATCACCCAGCAACAGCCGTCCGTCCCGCGCTGATCTCATACCCCGGACGCGGCCACGTGAACTGGGTCACTTGATCAACTAGCGTGGCCGAATGAGTGCTCACGAAGGTCGACGTGTTCTGATCACCGGAGCAGCGCGAGGCATCGGTGCCGCCCTGGCGGAACGACTCGCCGCACAGGGGGCGAAGGTCGCGCTCCTCGGCATCGAAGCGGAGATCCTCGAGCAAACCGCAGCCCGCTGTCCTGGCTCGATTTGGCGCGAGGTCGACGTCACCGACCAGGACCAGGTCACCGACACGATCGACGAGGTCGCCCGCATGTGGGGTGGACTCGACGTCGTCGTCGCGAACGCCGGCATCGCCTCGCAGTTGCCGTTCGACGGCGGTGACCCGGAGGTCATGCGCGCGCACATCGAGGTCAACGTGATGGGCTGCTACTGGACGCTGCGCGCTGCCGCACCGCACATCAGCCACCCCGGCGGGTACGCCGTGGCAACCGCGTCGCTGGCCGCTGCCGCACACGCACCGATGATGGGTGCGTACAACGCGTCCAAAGCCGCCGTCGAAGCGCTCGGGAACACCCTGAGGATCGAGCTCAAGCCCACCGGCGCGAAGGTCGGTGTCGCCTACTTCGCCGAGATCGACACCGACATGACCTCACGTGGGTTCGGGACCAAGGCCGCCACCACACTGACGGGCGGGGGGACCATCCTCGGTGTCGCGCCGCTCAAGAGCGCGATCGACGCCCTCGACCGCGGCATCAAGAACCGTTCGCGACGCATCTGTGCACCTCGCTGGATCGCTGCGATCCTGCCCGCGCGGATGCTTGCCCAGCGGGTCATGGAATGGCGCGGCTTTCCCGAACTCGGCCTCGCCCTGCAGATCGCCCGCGAGGAGAACGCGGAACTCACGACCCTCCAGCGAAAGAAGGTGACCTCGTGAGCACGGATGCGAAATCGGCGGTCGCCCGCATCTCGCCCGGCACCCTGAAGGAGCTCGGTGCGCCGGCGTTCGCGATGAGCCGGATCGCCGGCAAGGTCACCGGCACGAAGCCGCCGGCGATCTTCACCACCCTCGGACGAGCCAAGGGCCTGTACTGGGGCTGGCTGCACTTCGCGGCCCGCCTGATGCCGTTCGGTTCGCTCCCGCGCCGCGAGAGCGAACTGGTCATCCTGCGCGTCGCGAACCGCCGCGGGAGTGCGTACGAGTGGGCGCACCACCGGCGTCTCGGCGTCCGAGTCGGCGTCACGGCCGCGGATATCGATGCGCTGCAGCAGAATTCATCGCCCCACTGGAACGAACGCGAAGCCGTGCTCATCGACTCGGCGGACACACTGCTCGCCGAGCGTGACCTCGACGACGCACAGTGGTCGCGCCTGCGGGCCACGCTCACCGAACGGGAGTGTGTGGAGTTCCTCCTGCTGGTCGGGCACTACGACATGCTCGCGACCACGCTGCACACGCTTCGGATCAGCCCCGACCCGAAGGCCTGACTCACCGAGTGGCCGGGCTATGAATCAGCGGCCGGGATATAGCCCGACCACCAGTTCATAGCCCGGCCGCTCGGTGGGAAGTGTCGGTCTGTCGGTGCTGCGTGGGAAGCTGAGCGGCGATGAACTCCCCGATCACCGAACGCTTCTCCCCTGCCACCCGTGCGTGGTTCGAGGGGTCGTTCAGCGCGCCGACCGCCGCCCAGGAGGGCGCGTGGGATGCGATCAGTTCGGGCCAGCACACCGTCGTCGTCGCACCGACCGGCTCGGGCAAGACGCTCTCGGCGTTCCTGTGGGCGATCGATCGGATGGCCGCGACGCCGCCGCCGGAGGACCCGCTCGAACGCTGTCGGGTGCTGTACATCTCCCCGATGAAGGCGTTGGCCGTCGACGTCGAACGCAACCTGAGGGCACCGCTGGTCGGCATCAAGCACGCCGCAACCCGGCTCGGGCTCCCCGAACCGGAGGTGAGCGTGTCGGTGCGCTCCGGAGACACTGCAGCGGCCGACCGCCGTGCGTTCGCTCGACGTCCGACCGACATCCTGATCACGACCCCGGAGTCGTTGTTCCTGCTGCTGACCTCGGCCGCACGTGAATCCCTGCGTGGCGTCGAGACGGTGATCGTCGATGAGGTGCACGCGGTGGCGGGCACCAAACGCGGTGCGCACCTGGCGGTCTCGCTCGACCGGTTGGATGCGCTGCTGCCGAAGCCGGCGCAGCGCATCGGACTGTCGGCGACGGTCCGTCCGGTCGAGGAAGTCGGTCGCTACCTCACCGGCGGGCGTCCGGTCACCATCGTGCAGCCGCCGTCGACCAAGGAATGGGAGCTCGAGGTCGTCGTCCCCGTGCCCGATCTCGCCGACCTGGGCAACCAGCCCTCCGACCTCACCGGCCCGGACGACCCCACGCGCTCGGCGTCCGTCTGGCCGCACGTCGAGGAGCGGATGGTCGACCTGATCAGCAGCCACCGCTCGACGCTGGTGTTCGCCAACTCACGGCGCTTGGCAGAACGCTTGACCGCCCGCCTCAACGAGATCTGGGCCGACCGCAACGACATCGCGCTGGACGATGAATCCTCGTCTGCCCCAGCCCAATTGATGGGTCAGGCGGGCAGCAGTCACGGCGCGGCGGCGGTGCTCGCCCGCGCGCACCACGGTTCGGTGAGCAAGGAACAACGGGCCGATATCGAGGACGCCCTGAAGGCCGGACGCCTGCCAGCCGTGGTCGCGACGTCGTCCCTCGAACTCGGCATCGACATGGGCGCGGTCGACCTCGTCATCCAGGTCGAGTCACCGCCCAGCGTGGCCAGCGGACTGCAGCGTGTCGGACGCGCCGGACACCAGGTCGGCGCGGTCTCCCACGGGGTGCTGTTCCCCAAGTACCGCGGCGACCTCGTTCAGACCGCCGTCGTCGTCGAGGGCATGCGCGCCGGCACCATCGAGCAACTCAAGATCCCGGCCAACCCGCTCGACGTACTGGCTCAACACATCGTGGCCATGTGCGCGATGGACGACTGGCCGGTCGACGATCTCGAGCAACTCGTCCGCCGCTCAGCGTCGTTCGCGGCGTTGCCACGCACCGCACTCGAAGCCGTGCTCGACATGCTGGCCGGACGCTACCCGAGCACCGACTTCAGCGAACTGCGGCCACGCATCGTGTGGGATCGCACAACCGACACGCTCAGTGCCCGCCGCGGTGCGCAGCAACTCGCCGTGATCAGCGGCGGCACGATTCCCGACCGTGGGCTGTACGGGGTCTTCCTCGCCGGCGGTGAAGGTCCCGGACGCAGGGTCGGTGAACTCGACGAGGAGATGGTCTACGAGTCGCGCGTCGGAGATGTGTTCACGCTGGGCACCAGCAGTTGGCGGATCGAGGACATCACCCACGACCAGGTGTTGGTCACGCCCGCACCCGGCCAACCGGGACGCCTGCCGTTCTGGCGCGGAGACGCGCTCGGACGTCCTGCCGAACTCGGCCAGGCCGTCGGCAAGTTCGTCCGCGAGGTCGGTTCGCTGCCCGACGAAGGCGCCCGCGAGCGAGTCACACAGGCCGGACTCGACACCTGGGCCACCGACAACCTGATCACCTACGTCCGCGAACAGCAGGAGGCCACCGGCCACCTGCCGACGGACAAAACGGTTGTGGTGGAACGCTTCCGGGACGAACTCGGCGACTGGCGGGTCGTCATCCACTCTCCCTTCGGCGCACCCGTCCACGCCCCCTGGGCATTGTGCATCGCGGCACGCATGCGCGAGCGGTACGGCGTCGAGGTGCAGGCGATGCATGCCGACGACGGCATCGTGCTTCGCCTGCTCGACATGGAGATGGGCGACGGAGAAAACGACGATCTGACCGACGTGCTGGTGCTCGACCCCGACGACGTCTCGCGCATGGTCACCGACCAGATCGGCGGCTCGGCGTTGTTCGCCTCCCGGTTCCGTGAATGCGCCGCACGCGCGTTGCTGCTTCCCCGGCAGCGCCCGGGACGCCGGCAGGCGTTGTGGCAGCAGCGCCAACGATCGGCTCAGTTGCTGGAGGTGGCCAGCCAGTACCCGTCGTTCCCGATCGTGCTCGAAGCCGTGCGCGAGTGCGTCCAGGACGTGTTCGACGTACCCGGGCTCACCGCGCTGATGCGCGATATCCAGTCGCGCACGGTGCGCACGGTCACGGTCGAGACGCCGACCGCGTCCCCGTTCGCCAAGAGCCTGCTGTTCGGATACATCGCGCAGTTCCTGTACGAGGGCGACTCCCCGCTGGCCGAACGGCGTGCGGCCGCGTTGGCGCTCGACCCGTCACTGCTGGCCGACCTGCTCGGTCACGGTGAGGGCGCTGCGCTGCGCGACCTGCTGGACAGCGACGTCGTCGCCACCACCGAGGCCGACCTGCAACGACTCACCAAGAGCCGACAGGCGCGGCACGCCGACGATGTCGCCGATCTCGCCCGCGCGCTGGGACCGTTGACCCGCAACGAGATTCGCGCGCGTACTCGTCCCGACGTGACCGACCTCGACGAGATCCTGGACGCTCTGGTAGCCGACCGCAGGCTGATCGTCGTGCGCTGGGGCGACACCGAACGCTTCGCAGCGGTCGAGGACGCTGCGCTGCTGCGGGACGCCCTCGGCGCTGCCCTGCCGACCGGTGTCCCGGCCGCCTTCCTCGAACCCGCCGACGACCCGCTGACCGACCTGATCACCCGGTATGCCCGCACCCACGGCCCCTTCACGGCGTCCGACGCCGCCCAGGCGTTCGGCCTGGGGCGCGCCGTCGTGCACGACACGCTCAAGCGATTGGTGCACCGCGGACGCATCGTCGAAGGAGAACTGCGACCGCTCGGCACCGGCGACGGCCTGTCCGACTTCTGCGACGCCGAGGTGCTGCGCATCATCAAGCGCCGCTCGCTCGCAGCCCTGCGCTCCGAGGTCGAGCCCGTCGCGGCCACCGACTTCGCTCGCTTCCTCCCGCCCTGGCAGGGTGTCGGCACCGGCCAACGCGGGCTCGACGGCGTGCTCCGAGCGGTCGAGCAGTTGGCCGGCGCGAAGGTGCCGGCCTCCGCACTCGAATCGCTTGTCCTGCCTGCACGGGTTGAGCGCTACACGGCCGGAATGCTGGACGAGCTGATGACGGCCGGCGAAGTGATCTGGCAGGGGCACGGCTCCCTGCCGGGTGACGACGGGTGGATCAGTCTGCACCTCGGCGACCAGCTCGACGCAACTCTCGGGGCACCCGACGAGGGCGAACTCGACGACCTGCAGCGCGCCGTCCTGGACGCCATGGCCGGTGGTGGCGCCCACTTCTTCTCCGCGGTCAGCGCTGCCGTCGAGGGCGGCGAGAGTCAGATCGCCGAGGCGATGTGGCAACTCGCCTGGGCCGGGCGGATCACCGGAGACACGCTCGCGCCGGTGCGAGCCCTGCTGGGTGGAGGTCGGACGACGCACCGCAGCCGCACGGCAGGTCCGCGCCGGTCACGGTACGGACGAAGCGCCGGCCTGCGCACGGGCCTGGCCCGACCCTCGTCCGCCATCCGACCCATCACCACGCCGACCATGGTCGGAAGGTGGTGGGTGCTGCCGCAGTTCGAGCTCAACCCAACCCAGCGGTCGTTGGCGACCACCGATGTCCTGCTGGACCGCTACGGCATCGTGACGCGCGGAAGCGTTGTCGCGGAAGGGATCTCCGGCGGTTTCGCCGAGATCTACCGGGTGCTCGCTGCCGCGGAGGAGCGGGGAAAGGTGCGACGCGGGTACTTCGTCGAAGGTCTTGGGGCCGCCCAGTTCGCGGGCACGGGCGCCATCGATCGACTGCGTGCGCGGCCGGCGAACGAGGTCACCCCTCGTAACCCTTGGGACGTCGCGCCGGTCAAGACCATTCCTGCGTTGGTGCTCGCGGCCACCGACCCGGCGAACGCCTACGGGGCCGCGCTCGCCTGGCCGCCGCGCGAGGGCGACACCGGCCACAAACCCGGGCGTAAGTCGGGTTCGCTGGTCGCTCTCGTCGACGGGCAACTGATCGCCTACATCGAGCGCGGCGGACGGTCAGTGCTCACCTGGGACGACACACCGACCCACGCCGACGCAGTCGCCAAGGCACTGGCCGAGATCGTCCGCAGCGGACGCCTGGCCGACCTCAGCGTCCACTCGATCGACGGCACTGCGGCGTTGAGTTCGAGTCATCCGTTGGCAACGGCGTTGACCGACAACGGATTCCACACCACACCCAAGGGCCTGCGGCTGCGCCGATGAGTGCCGATGCCTGAAGGAGACGCCGTCTGGCGCACCGCGCGCCGACTCGACCGGGCGCTGCGCGGTGATGAACTCGTCGGCGTCGATCTACGCATGGGTCGGCTGCCCGAGGTCGAGCTGCGCGGTCGTCGAACGATCGAGGTCGTGCCGCGTGGCAAGCACATCCTGCACCGCATCGACTCCGGGTGGACGCTTCACTCGCACCTGCGGATGGACGGTTCGTGGCGGGTGGTTCCCACGCCGCGGGTCAGTCCTCGGTTCGCGGCACATGACGACATTCGAGCGCTCGTCGCGACAGCCGAGAAGGCCTGTGTCGGACGCAAACTGGGGATGCTCGACCTGGTCCGCACGCGCGACGAGCACCGGCTCGTCGGGCACCTGGGTCCCGACATCCTGGGCGCCGACTGGGACGAGGATGAGGCACTACGTCGGTTGCGGGCGAACGGCGGACGGCCGATCGGCGCAGCGTTGCTCGATCAACGCAATCTCGCCGGACTCGGCACCATCTGGACGACGGAGCCGCTGTTCGAGCGAGGCGTCGACCCGTGGCTGCCGGTCGATCGATTGGACGAAGGCGTCATCCGCGATGTTCTGCAGATCGCCCACCGGATGTTGCACGACGCGATCGGCGAAGGCCGTCACGTGCCGCAGGCGTACGAGCGCAAGGGCTGGCCGTGTCCGCGTTGTGGAGCCAAGCTGCGGATCGGGATGATCGGCGACGCTCCGCAGGCAAGACAGTTGACCTATTGCCCGTCATGCCAACGGAATCCGAGCCACGGCTGAGTCCCAGCGCACCTCACCAGGTTTCGGCGCATGCGGATTCGTCCCTCGTCCGCATGGCTCAACCAGCGAACAAATCCAGGCCCCAGCACGCGTTCCCGGCTTCCGGCGCCGACAAATAAGCCTGAGCCCCAACCACACCCGCTGGTTGAGCACGCGAGGATGAGCTTGCGAATCCTCGCGTGCCGAAACCAAGGCGACGCGATACGAAAAGCTCAGGCGGCGGAGACGACGGCGCGGTCGGTCTTGACCGGCAGCGGCACCGGAGCGGTCAGCGCCTCGACACCGGCAACACGCTGCGAGACCAACGAAAGAGTCTGCGACAACGGCATACCGAGCGCATCACAGATGTGGGCGAGCAACTCCGAGGATGCTTCCTTCTCGCCGCGTTCGATCTCGCTGAGGTAGCCGAGCGAGACCTTGGCGTCGGCGGACACCTCGCGCAGGGTACGTCCCTGCTCCTGGCGCAACTCACGCAGAACGTCGCCGAGCTCTTGACGCAGCAAGATCATGACGACTCCTGATTCAACGAACCGAACGGATGAACGAGTCCACGATAACCGCAGGCACCATCACCGTGCGCGGCCATTCCGAACGCTGGTGTACAGGGTGAACCCATGAGACTGACAACTCACATCCCGGGCCGGTCATTCCACATCCCCGTGCCCCAGATGCGCAAGGGCGAGCCGAAGCGCTGCGGTGGTGGCCGAGCGACGGATCCGTTCGCGATCGCCGTCCAGGTCAAGGCGGTCGCTCATCACACCGTCCGGCGTCGCGATCGCGATGAACACGACACCGACCTCGACGCCGTCTTGTGGATCGGGCCCGGCGACCCCGGTGGTCGCGAGCCCGTAGTCGGCACCGAACACCGTGCGCACCCCGGAAGCCATTTGTTCGGCGACCTGCGCCTGCACCGCTCCCCCGCGCGCGAGCAGTTCTTCGTCGACGCCGAGCAGCGACGTCTTGGTGTCGGTCGCATAGGTGACCGCGCCCCCGCGCAGCACCACGCTGGCGCCCGGGACGGAGGCGATGGTCGCGGCGACCATTCCGGCAGTGAGCGATTCGGCGACCGCGATCGTCTGTCCCAGCCCGGTCAGGCGGGCGACCAGTTGCGTCTCGCTGGGAAGCATCAGGCCGCCTTCGCCGTCCGCCGCAGTGAGAGCGCGCGGAAGACGTAGTCGACGCCGGTCACGACGGTGACCACGACAGCGGCGGCCATGACGATCCAGGCGATGACGACGAACGCGCCGCCGTACGGGAGCACGAAGAATCCGATCGCGACTGCCTGCAGAAAGGTCTTCAGCTTGCCGCCGCGGCTGGCCGGGAGCACCCCGTGCCGGATCACCCACAGGCGCAACAGGGTTACGCCGATCTCGCGCACCAGGATCACGATCGTCACCCACCACGGCACCCGATCGATCATCGAGAGTCCGACCAGCGCCATGCCCATGAGGGCCTTGTCGGCGATCGGGTCCATCATCTTGCCGAAGTCGGTGACCAACCCGCGAGCACGTGCGATCTCACCGTCGATGCGGTCGGTGATCGACGCGGCGACGAAGACCGCGAACGCGCCCCAGCGGTAGGCGTTGTTGTCGCCGTCCTGCGTCAGAAGCAACCATCCGAACAACGGCACGAGCGCGATCCGCAGCATCGTCAGGACGTTCGCGATGTTCCAGTTGCTGACGTCCTGGCTGGGAATGTCGGCCGGGTCGGGTCGAAGCTCGGGCGCGTGCAGCCGGATCGGCGTGCCGTCCGGACTTCGCAGCGGTTGCCACTCACGCCAGTCGCGCGGCCGGGCGTCCTTGCCGCGGCGCGGGGTGGGTTCGGTCATCCGGTCGGCTCCGCGACGAGGTCGATGCCGATCGTGTCGACCACCTGTACCGTCACGATGTCGCCGATCGAGGGCAGTTTGCGGGCGTCCGGCCAGGTCAGCACGGTTTCGCCGTCGACGTCCGGACCCTGCTGTCCAGCCCGTCCACGAATTTCGATCTCGCCGGTGTCCTCGTCCTCGATCTGCTCGACGAGCACCTCGAGGTTCTGACCGATGCGCTCGGCGGCACGCTGGTGGTTGAGTTCTTCGACCAGCGAGCGGATGTGCTCCACGCGATCGTCGATCTCGTCCTGCGGCAGCTTCGCGTCGTACGTCTCGGCCTCGGTGCCGTCCTCGTCGGAGTAGCCGAACACACCGGTGACATCGAGCCGGGCCGCCGACAGGAAGTCGGCCAGCACATTGACGTCGTCCTCGGTCTCACCGGGGAAACCGACGATCACATTGGATCGGACGCCTGCCTCCGGCGAACGGTGCCGCACCTGCTCCAGCAGGCCCAGGAACGACTCGGCGTCACCGAACCGGCGCATCTTGCGCAGCAACGGACCACTGGCGTGCTGGAAGGAGATGTCGAAGTACGGGACGACGCCGGGCGTCGAGGTCATCACATCGAGCAGGTCGGGCCTGATTTCGGCCGGCTGCAGGTAGGAGACGCGAACTCGCGAAAGACCATCCACGGCAACGAGTTCGGGCAGCATCGTGTCGAGCAGACGCAGGTCGCCGAGGTCCTTGCCATAGGAGGTGGAGTTCTCGCTGACCAGGAAGATCTCGCGGACGTCGTGCTGCCCGAGCCAGCGCGCTTCGGCCAGTACGTCCGCCGGACGACGCGACACGAACGCGCCACGGAACATCGGGATCGCACAGAACGCGCACCGGCGATCGCACCCGCTGGCGATCTTCAGCGGAGCCCACGGACGTCCGTCCAGACGGGCTCGGATCACCCGCGGTGCCGCGACCGGCGACTCGATGCTGACGTCGGAGGGACGCCGCATGTCACCGTGGCCGGGAGCGGCGACGTCCGAACCCTGACGCGCCGCCGGTGACAGCGGCAGCAGCTTGCGCCGGTCGCCCGGCGTGTGCGATGCCGGACGCTCCCCCGCCAGGATCGAGGTCAGGTGGGAGGACATGTCCTGGTAGCTGTCGAACCCGAGGACCGCGTCCGCTTCGGGCAACTGCTCGGCAAGCTGGTTGCCGTACCGCTCGGCCAGGCAACCGACCGCCACCACGGCCTGGGTGCGACCGGTCTGCTTGAGGTCGTTGGCCTCGAGCAACGCGTCGATCGAGTCCTTCTTGGCCTGCTCGACGAATCCACAGGTGTTGATGACGGCGACGTCGGCGGCGGAGGCATCGTCGACCAGCGTCCAGCCCTGCGCGGACAGGCGTCCGGCCAGTTCCTCGGAGTCGACCTCGTTGCGGGCGCACCCGAGGGTCACCACGGCCACACTTCGGGAAGTCATGACGCTCACTGTAGTTGTCCCGGACGCGTCGACCAGCGACCCTGCGCGGGTGGTGCCGTGATTGCATGGGTCCATGTCCAACACCGCTGAACGTATCGCCGCACTGCTGCGCGAACACCCGCTGATCGACGGCCACAACGACCTGCCGTGGCACGCGCGTGCGGAAGCCGGCTACGACTTCGACAAGCACGACATCGCCGGCGATCTGAGCGGACGCGGGCACACCGACATCCCCCGGCTGCGCAAGGGCGGCGTCGGAGCACAGTTCTGGTCGGTGTTCGTGCCGTCGAACCTGCCCGGCGGCACCGCAGTTACCGCGACCCTCGAGCAGATCGACGCGGTCCATCAGATGGTCGCGCGCTATTCCGACGATTTCGGGCTCGCCCGCACCGCCGACGAGGTCGAGCGCGTCTTCGCCTCGGGGCGCATCGCCTCGTTGCTCGGCGCCGAGGGCGGTCAGTCGATCGACAGTTCGCTGGCGACGCTGCGGATGTTGTACGTCCTGGGCGTGCGCTACATGACGCTCACGCACAACGACAACAACCCGTGGGCCGACTCCGCGACCGACGAGCCGGTGCACGGCGGGCTCACCGCGTTCGGCGTCGAGGTGGTTCGCGAGATGAACCGAATCGGCATGATGGTGGACCTGTCGCACGTGTCGGCCGACACCATGCGCGATGCGCTCGCCGCGTCTACCGCGCCGGTGATCTTCTCGCACTCCGGCGCCTACGCCGTGTGCTCGAGTCCACGCAACGCACCCGACGACGTCCTGACCACGTTGAAGCAGAAGAACGGCGTGATCATGGCGACGTTCGTGCCCGACTTCGTCTCCCAGGCGTGCGCCGACTGGCGGGCCGAGTCCCGCGAGGCCGCACTTGCCGAGGGTGTGGACCCCAAGGACCACATCAAGTTCACCGAGTTCAACAAACAGCGGGCGCAGCAGCACCCGAAGCCGGTGGCCACGCTGGGCGACGTCGTCGCCCACTACACCTACCTGCGCGAGGCGGTCGGCGTCGATCACATCGGCGTCGGTGGTGACTATGACGGTGTCGACCGACTGCCCGACGGGCTGGAGGACGTCTCCACCTACCCCGCGTTGTTCGTGGCGCTGGCCGAGCTGGGTTGGTCGGACGACGACCTCGCAAAGGTAGCCGGCCGGAATGTCCTGCGGGTGATGCGGGACGTCGAGGCTGTGGCCAGGGACGAACAGCAGACCCGCCCACCGTCCTTGAAGACGATCGGGGAACTCGACCACTGATCCCGCTCTAGAATCGTCCTCATGCCTTCGGCCCCCTGGATCGTCGCCGCACTGCTGCTCGTGCTCGCGTTGGTGGTGAGTGCCGCGTTCAAGGTTCGTGACCCGCGCACGACCGAGGACGCCTTCCTCAGCCTGCGGCTGCCGGACGCACTGCGCTCCATGAAGGCGCCGCAGCTGCTGCCGTACGCCGAGTTCGCGCTCGCCGCAGCGCTGCTGCTCGTGCCTTCACCGTTGTACGTGGTCGTGGCCGCGCTCGCTCTGGTGTTGTTCGTCGCATACCTCGTGGTCGTCGTCCGCGCCCTCGGGTTCGACGAGCCGGTCACCTGCGGCTGCTTCGGCAAGCTCGGCCTCGGCGAGATCGACAAACGCACCGTGGTCCGCAACGTCCTGCTGGTGGGTGCGGCCGCGCTCGCTCTGGTGGACGCCGTGCGCGGCGGTTCGATGATCGAACGCTTCACCGATTTCGGTGGAACCGAATGGGGTTGGGTGCTCGGCGTGCTCGCCGCCGTCGCCCTCACCGGGCTGGTCGTACACGGGGGCAGCGCAGCGACGACCCCGGTTGCTGAGTCGCTCGAGGACGACGAAGAGTTCGACTACGTCCGTCAGCCGATCCCGTACGGGGCGCTGATCGCCCGCGACGGCGAAACGGTCGCGCTGCACTCGATCGCGATGAATAAGCCCGTCCTTCTGGTGTCGGTGAGCCTGGGCTGCGGTTCGTGCATCCGGACGATGGAGCACGTGCCGTCATGGGCAGCCGAGCAGCCGATGCTGCGCGTGGTGATGATCGCTGCGGGTACGCAGGCCGAGGACGCGCCCGACCTCGGCGAGCATGTCGAGTGGATGACCGACCCGAACGGCATCACCACACGGACGCTCGGCATGGCGTACCCGTCCGCGGTCCTGCTGGGCATGGACGGCCAACTGGCGGGTGGACCGGTCGCCGGGTACGACGAGATCGAGTCGTTCCTGGCCGACATCGACGCCGAACTGTCCGAAGCGCAGGCGCAGTTCGAGGCCGCGCAGGAACAGCAGCTGCAGGATCAATCCGTCTGATCAGTACCTCTTGGTGCGACCGATCCGCAGCAGCACCGCGACGAGAGCCGGGATCCAGCCGTAGCGGATTCCGAACCCCGCACCGAGGTCGATCAGTTGGGTGATTCGAGCGCTGAGGTCGCGGTTGACCGCGAACGTGGTGAGCACACCGGCGATCGAACCTGCGACGGCAACAAGCCCCCACACGGCGAAGAACAAGGCGCCGCGTGAAGCCGAGCGACGCGACCCGGCCAGCGCGAGCAGCGTCCCGATGAACACCACGAGACCGAGCACTGCCAGCACGAGTCCGAAGATCAGAGCCGACGCGTGCTTGCCGTCGTACGCCCATGACATCTGGTCGAAGAACGTGGCGTGCGACCACAGATCGCGGACCACGACGGAGCCGCCG
The DNA here is from genome assembly GCF_004146205.1 of Yimella sp. RIT 621. Lineage (NCBI taxonomy): Bacteria > Bacillati > Actinomycetota > Actinomycetes > Micrococcales > Dermacoccaceae > Yimella > Yimella sp. RIT 621. The sequence goes on along the minus strand of NZ_SEIP01000004.1, from coordinate 242,954 downwards.
GGACGCACGTCGTTGCGGATCATCAGCCCTGCGATAGCCGCAACTGCGACGGTCGTGACCGCGGCGGCCAGAGCCGGCAGGAAGGCGCCGAAGCGCTTCTCCGCCGTGGCGTGCCCGTGGGCCGCCGGGACGGGTTCGCGACCGACCGGTCCACCCGCGCCGTAGGTCGGCCGCGGCTGTGCGGGCCCGGAGTACGGATCAGCTGCTGCGGGTCGATGCCCGTACGGGTCGGTCGTGTGTCCCACCCCTGCCGATCGTCCGAACTCGTGGGTATTGTCGGTGCCGTTGACCTGTGGCGCACGCCCGGTGGGCAGTTCGCTGGTGGAGTCCCGGTCGTCGCCCCACGCGGGAACACCGGACGGACGGTCGGGGCGCTGGTCGGTCATCGTGTCCTCCGGGGTGTCGATGGGTGTCGATGGGTGTCGATGGATGCTGTCGTCGGTCAGCGACGGAAACGGGTGAGCGTGATGCCGATCAGTCGAGCGACCACCAGGGCGATGTAGTTCACGCCCGCCAACTGCTCCAACATCACTGCCGATCGAGCGTACGGCCCGATGGGCGTGATGTCGGACAATCCGGTGCCGGTCATCGTGGTGAACGACAGGAACAGCAACTCCATCCACGACAGCGTGCCGTTGTGAGGCGACGCGAATTGGCTTGCACCCCAGATGTACTGGACCGTCGAGTACAGATAGGCGAATCCCCACGCGACGACGGTGAAGCAGGCTCCGGTGGCGAACAGTTCGTCGTTCCCGACGATGTCGTCGGCGAACATGTAACGGATGAGCGCGTAGGCCGTGTAGAAGAAGAAGATGAAGTGGGTGATGTCCGAGCCCACCATGAACGCTTCGTTGTCCGGCCAGAACAACGTCAGCACGGTGAACACCACAGCCGGTACGCCGACGATCAACGCCCACCGGGTGAGGGCCGGCGTCATCCGGACGGCCCCGACCGCGATGGTGAGCACCAGCAACTGGAACACCGAGAAGACCGTGCGACCCAGTACCGAACCGGTCAGGAACGGGTAGAGCAGGATCCCGAACAGCTGGACTCCGAGCAGCACCCCACACGGGTGCACCCGCAGCATGCGCCAACAGCCCGTCCCCGGGTTCTGTGCCGCCAGGGTCACTGGCGTCCGTTCTCCGTCAGCGCCCAAGCGTCCTCGTCCGAGCTCTCCTCGACCGGCATGTCCTGGTCGTAGGCCGAGTCGTCGGGCACCTCGTCGCCGCGCAGGCGTGCCATGGTGGCGGGCAGGTCGTCGGGCTTGACCAGCACGTCGCGCGCCTTTGAACCCTCGGAGGGCCCGACGATGCCGCGGCTCTCCATCAGGTCCATCAGGCGGCCGGCCTTCGCGAACCCGACGCGCAGCTTGCGCTGGAGCATCGAGGTCGAACCGAACTGGCTGTTGATGACCAGTTCGGCGGCCTGCAGCAGCAGGTCGAGGTCGTCACCGATGTCCTCGTCGATCTCCTTCTTGGGAGCCGTCACGGCGACGTCGTCACGGTAGGCCGGCTGCAGCTGACCCTTGATGTGACTGACGATCTCCTTGACCTCGGATTCGGGCACCCAGGCGCCCTGCACACGGATCGCCTTGTTGCTGCCCATCGGCAGGAAGAGCGCATCACCCTGACCGATGAGCTTCTCGGCACCGGGCTGGTCGAGCACGACGCGAGAGTCGGCGAGCGACGAGGTCGCGAACGCCAGACGCGAGGGCACGTTGGCCTTGATCAGACCGGTGACCACGTCGACGGACGGACGCTGTGTCGCCAGCACCAGGTGGATACCGGCCGCACGGGCCAGCTGGGTGATGCGGACGATCGATTCCTCGACATCGCGGGGGGCGACCATCATCAGGTCGGCGAGCTCGTCGACAACGACGAGGAGGTACGGGTACGGCTGGACGACGCGTTCCGAACCGGGTGGCGGCTGCACCTTGCCCGCGCGGACGGCCTTGTTGAAGTCGTCCACGTGCTTGTAACCGAACGCGGCGAGGTCGTCATAGCGAGTGTCCATCTCGCGCACGACCCACTGCAGCGCTTCCGCGGCCTTCTTCGGGTTCGTGATGATGGGCGTGATCAGGTGCGGAATACCTTCGTACGCAGTCAATTCCACACGCTTGGGGTCGACCAGCACCATGCGCACCTCGTCCGGCGTCGCGCGCATCATGATCGACGTGATCATCGAGTTCACGAAGCTGGACTTACCGGCACCGGTCGCACCGGCGACGAGCATGTGCGGCATCTTGGCGAGGTTGGCGATGACGTACCCGCCCTCGACGTCCTTGCCGACGCCCATGACCATCGGGTGGTCGTTGCTGCGCGCGGCATTGCTGCGCAGCACGTCACCGAGGCTGACCGTCTCGCGGTCGGTGTTCGGGATCTCGATACCGATGGCCGACTTGCCCGGGATCGGGCTGAGGATCCGGACGTCGGCGGACGCGACCGCGTACGCGATGTTCTTCGAGAGGGCGGTGACCTTTTCGACCTTTGTGCCGGTGCCGAGTTCGATCTCGTAGCGGGTGACCGTCGGGCCACGGGTGAACCCGGTGACCTGGGCGTCGATGTCGAACTGGTCGAACACCCCGGCGAGAGCGTCGACCACACGGTCGTTGGCAGCCGAACGAGTCTTGTGCGGCGGGCCGGCAGCGAGCAGGTCGCTGGAGGGGAGCGTATAGGTCACGTCGCCCGCGAGCAGCAGTTGTTCGGTGCGCTGCGGCAGCGGCTGGGTGGGCGGGGCCTCGAGCTTGGCAGGCGGTGCACCCGGCAACTGGACCGGCTTGTTCTTCTGCTCCCCCGCGGGCGTCGGTGCGTCCTGCGGAGGATCCTGCTGCCTTGCCGCGGACTCGTGTTCGTCGTGGTCGTAGACCTCGGGTTCGGCCTTCTTCGCACGGCCGCGCCCGGGCTTCTCGGGGACGACGACCGCTGCTTGCTCGTAGGGCTCGTCACCGTCGAGCAGGTCGCCGTTCTCGTCGCGACGCGGCTTGCGACTGCGCGGCTTGCGGCGTCCGCCGTCGATGTTCTCGCCGTGCAGATCGAGCGCGACGGCGTCGACCGGGCCGTCTTCGTCGTTCTCTTCCAGCATGCGCCCGTAGAACAGCCGGTCGAGCAGGTGTCGCGCACGGTCGCCGATCTGGTGCACCGGGGTGGCCGTGATCACCAGCAGGCTGAAGAACGCGAGCAATAGCAGCAGCGGGACGGCGCCCCAGGTGGTGACAGCGGCAACCGTCGGGCTGGATGCCAGGAAACCGATCATCCCGCCGGCTGTTTCGAGCCCTTCGCGGGGGTCCGCGTCCGGCAGGCCCTTCGCGATGCTCGTGAGTCCGCAGACCGCGAACGCCAGCAGTGCGAGGCCGATGCTGATGCGGTTGGTGGCGTGGTGGCCCCTCGGCGTGCGCAGGATGTGCGCCCCGAGGCCGAGCAGGACGACCGGCAGCGCCAGGGAGATCAGACCGAACGTGCCTGCGGTGATGGTGTGGACGATGTCGCCGAAGAGTCCGGCGATGCCCCACCATTCGACGGCAGCGACGATGATCGCTGCGGCGATGAGCGTGAATCCGACTCCGTCTCTGCGCAGTTCGGGTTCGAGATCGCGAGCACTTGAACCGACCCGACGTGCGGTGCCGCCGGCGACGTGAGCCACACCCATCCAGGTGCCGCGGACGGCGCGTATCGGCAGCGAGGGTCCGCCGCTGCGCGGCTGCGGCTTGCCTTTGACTGTCGAACCCGTGGATTTACGGGAAGCGGGCCGGGAGGAAGCGCTCTTGGACGCCGGACGCGCGGACGACGAACGTCCGCGCGAGGCGGTGGACTTTGATGCGGTCTGACGGGTGGCCACCCCGGGAGGCTACGCGACCGTCACATCAATCTCACGCAGCACACGCGTAACGTGGATTTTGTTGTCTTCCCGACCTTCCTCGAAACCCCTCACCCTCGGCACACAACGAGTTCGATCTCCTCAGGAGCGGCCCAAGTCGGCTCTTCCTACCTGAGCCTGTACTGGGACGAAATATGTCAACCGTTGCGACAGTGGATCCATGAAGTACGCATGTTCCAGTACACGGTGCGACGTTCGGACGAGGGTTGCTCACACGCCGCCCCGTGTGGCATAGTCCAGAACAGGTCATGAGACTCAGCGACAAGCCCTGGCTTGCTGAGCGGCAACCCTCCACCGCGGTGGGGTGCTCCAGGTGACGACCGGGCCGTAGCCCGACCGGGTTACGGCAAGCGCGGATCGATGTACCCGCCGCGCCGCCCGTTCGGGTCGGTGCCGCTGTTCGTCGGTCCAACGACCGAAGGAGCACCGATGTCCGTCGCAACCAAGACCCTCACCTGCGCACCGCCAGCGGTTGAGTCCCGCCGGCTTCACCTCGTACCCGCGAATGTCCGGCCGCTGCCGGTAGAACAGCTACAGGGAATCCCGCTCACCGCTCATTACGAACTCGGGGTTCCGACCGTGCACCGAACCGTCGTCGACTTCGCGAACTTCGACCACGGCGCGACCGCACCGGCCCTGCGCTCGGTGGAGACGGCCGTCGCCGCCGTACAGCGCGTGTCCGGGTCGGTGCACCGCGGTGCCGGCCACACCAGCCGACAGACGACTCAGTGGTTCGAGCAGGCCCGAATCGAGGTGGGCAGGTTCGTCGGTGCCCGCGAGCACGACCATGTCGTTTTCACCCGCAACACCACCGATGCACTACGCCTGCTGGCCCACGCACTCCCCCGCCGCACACAGGTCTTCACCTGGGACTCGGCCCACCATGCCGCTCAGTTCGCGTGGACGGGACGCAACGTCCACCGGCTGCCGATCCCGGCAAGCGCCCAGAACGCCCTCGACCTGCTCACCGGTGCACTCGCGACCAGCACGGCCGACCACAAGCTCGTCGTCATCACCGGTGCCTGCAATGTCACCGGTGAGATCTGGCCGATCGCCGAACTAGCCTCCATCGCAGCGGAATTCGGTGCGCGCACCGTTCTGGATGCTGCCCAGCTCGCGCCGCACCACCGCGTCGACATCGATGAACTCGGCGTCGACTGGGTCGCGCTCTCCGGCCACAAGGCATACGCGCCGTACGGCGCCGGCGCACTGGTGGGTCGCTCGAACTGGTTGGACGACGCCCAGCCGTACCTACCCGCCGGCGGAGCGACCCGCACCGTCACCGCTCGGACCGTCGAATGGAATGTCGGCCCCGCCCGCCACGAGGGCGGCACCCCGAACGCAGTCGGCGCGATCGCGCTGGCCGCCGCGTGCGCGACCTTGGCCAAGCATCACGAAGCCATCACCGCTCACGAGCAGGTCCTCCATACGCGGTTGCGTGACGGCCTGGAGTCCATCCATGGCGTCCGCCTGGTTTCGGTACTGGGTTCCGATCGTCCTAACGTCGGGGTGGTGACGTTCACCGTCGACGGCTACGACTGCTCATTGGTCTCACAAGTGCTCTCGGACGAATACGGCATCGCCGTGCGGGACGGCAAGTTCTGCGCTCATCGCCTCTGCGACCAGGTCATCGGCGGCTGCGCCGTCCGTGCATCCATCGGTCTTGCCACGCAGCCGCACCACATCGACCGCCTGATCAACGGTGTTCGCAAGCTCCTCGCGCACGGTCCTGCGATGGATTACGTGCACACCGAAGGTGTGGGATGGAGCGCGCCACAGGACCCGCGTGATCTGAGCGAGCCGCTGCCCTGGTGACATCGACTCGCTAGCCCCGTTCGTCCCGGTGGTTCCGGCGCGTCGCTCGCAGGCTCACGAACGGCTCAACCAGCGGGACAGGTCAGGCGTCGATGACGATCGGGATGATCATCGGCCGGCGGCGCAGTTTGCCACCGACGAAGCCCCCGACCGCACGACGGATGACCTGCTGCAGCTGGTGGGAGTCGTTGACACCCTTGCGGCGGGCCTCTTCGAGCGCGTCCTCGATCTTGGGTACCACCTTGTCGAAGACGTCGGTGTCCTCGGCGAAGCCACGCGTCCGGATGTCGGGGCCGGCGACGATCTGGCCGGTCGAGGAGTCGCGCACGACGATGATCGTGACGAAGCCCTCGTCGCGCAGGATGCGACGGTCCTTCAGCATGGTCTCGTCGGTGGCGCCGACGAGTGAACCGTCGACGTACACGTATCCACACGGCACGACACCGGTGATCGAGGCCTGACCGTCGACGAGGTCGACGACTACGCCGTCCTCGGCCAGCAGCACGTTGCGCTCGGGCACGCCGGTCGCGACCGCGAGGTCACCGTTGGCCACCAGGTGGCGCCATTCGCCGTGGATCGGCATGACGTTCTTGGGCTTGACGATGTTGTAGCAGTAGAGGAGTTCACCGGCACTCGCGTGACCGGAGACGTGCACGAGCGCGTTGCCCTTGTGCACCACGTTCGCACCGAGTCGCATCAGTCCGTTGATCACCCGGTAGATCGCGTTCTCGTTGCCGGGGATCAGCGAGCTCGCCATCAGGACGGTGTCGCCGTGACCGACGTCGATCTGGTGGTCGCGGTTCGCCATCCGCGACAACGCCGCCATCGGCTCGCCCTGCGACCCGGTGCAGATGAGCACCACCTGGTCGTCGCGCAGGTCACCGAGCTTCTTCGCGTCGACCAGGATGCCGTCCGGGATCTTCAAGTAGCCCAGGTCGGCGGCGATGCCCATGTTGCGCACCATCGACCGGCCGACCATCGCGACCTTGCGGCCGTGCGCCTCGGCGGCGTTCAGAATCTGCTGCACGCGGTGCACGTGAGAGGCGAAGCACGCGACGATGATGCGCCGCTCGGCCTTTGCGAAGACCCGCTCGATCGCCGGGGTGATGTCCTTCTCGGGCGTGGTGAAGCCCGGCACCTCGGCGTTGGTCGAGTCGGTGAGGAACAGGTCGACGCCCTCCTCACCGAGCCGCGCGAAAGCGCGCAGGTCGGTGATGCGGCCGTCGAGCGGCAACTGGTCCATCTTGAAGTCGCCGGTGATCAGCAGGGTGCCGCCGGGCGTCCGGACGAACACAGCGAGGGCGTCCGGGATCGAGTGGTTCACGGCCACGAACTCGCAGTCGAACGGACCGAGCTTCTCCCGTCCGCCTTCCTTGACCGCCATCGTGTAAGGCGTGATGCGGTGTTCCTTGAGCTTGGCCTCGATGAGCGCAAGCGTCAGCGTCGAGCCGATCAGCGGGATGTCCGGCTTCAGACGCAGCAGGTACGGGACGGCTCCGATGTGGTCCTCGTGCCCGTGGGTGAGCACGATGGCCTCGATGTCGTCCAGCCGGTTCCGAAGGTAGTCGAAGTCCGGAAGGATCAGGTCGACGCCCGGGTGGTCGTCCGGGAACAGCACGCCGCAGTCGACGACGAGCAGGCGTCCTTCGAATTCCAGGACGGTCATGTTGCGGCCGACCTCGCCGAGACCGCCGAGGGCGACGACGCGGACGCCGTTCTTGGGCAGCGGCGGCGGCGCGCCGAGTTCGGGGTGCGGGTGGCTCACAGAAGTCCTGCCTGGGTCAGACCGTTACGCAGCACGTCGCGGTGTTCGTCGGTGATGGGCAGCAACGGCAGGCGCACGTGGTCGCTGCCGATGATGCCGAGTTCCTTCATCGCACCCTTGGCCATGATCGCGCCCTGACTGGTGTTCATCAGGGCCTCGATCGCCGGGATCAGCTGGGTATGGATGCTGCGCGCGGTCTCCAGGTCGCCCGTGCCGACGGCGGCGATCATTCTCGCGAACTGCTTGCCCGCCACGTGACCGACCACGCTCACCACTCCGGACGCACCCATCGCCAACCAGGCCAGGTTGAGCACGTCGTCGCCGGAGAACCAGAGCAGATCGGTCTCGGCCATCAGCTTGGACGCCTCGAAAAGGTCGCCCTTCGCGTCCTTGACAGCCCGCATTTCCGGAATCTCCGCCAGACGACGGATGGTGTCGCTCGCGAGCGCCATGCTGGTGCGGCCAGGAATGTCGTAGGCCATGGCGGGCAATCCCGTTGCGGCACAGACGGTTCGGAAGTGCTCGATGATGCCGGGTTGCGTCGGCTTGTTGTAGTACGGGGTGACGATCAGCACGGCGTGCGCGCCCACGGCGGCGATGGCCTCTGCTGCTGCGACGGAGTGTGCGGTGTCGTTGGTGCCGACGCCGGCGGTGATACGAGCGCGGTCACCGACCGCTTCGACGACGGCCTTGACGGTGGCGACGTTCTCCTCGTCCGTGGTCGTCGCCGACTCACCGGTGGTGCCGTTGACCAGCAGTCCGTCGTGGCCGTTGTCGACCAGGTGTTTCGCGAGCGCCTGCACTCCGTCGTAGTCGATGGACCCGTCGTCGTTCATCGGGGTCACCATCGCGGTGATCATGCGTCCGAAGGGGTTGCTCGTCATGGATCCCAGGCTATCGGTGGCGGAAATGGCGATCGCGTTGCCACCCGCTCGGGGGTCCGGGTGGCAACGCGATCACCGGGTACATCGACACCGGCCGCAATCCGTTACAGACGCCTATTGTGATCTGGGTCACACCCGCGCAACTCGCGGTCGGTTGCTGTCCGAGGCCGCTGATAGCGTCCGAGTCATGCAGCAATACCTCGATCTGCTCGACCGAATCATGCGCGAGGGCGCCCGCAAGGACGACCGCACCGGCACCGGCACCCTTTCGGTCTTCGGTCACCAGATGCGGTTCGACCTCAACGAGGGCTTCCCGGTGCTCACCACCAAGAAGCTGCACCTGCGCTCGATCTTCGGTGAGTTGTTGTGGTTCCTGCGCGGCGACACCAATGTGAAGTGGCTGCAGGAGCGTCGCATCACGATCTGGGACGAGTGGGCCGACGAGAACGGCGACCTCGGACCGGTCTACGGGCACCAGTGGCGGTCCTGGCCGACGCCGTCCGGGCAGCACGTCGATCAATTGGCGAAGGTGATCGAGTCGATCCGCACCAACCCCGACTCTCGTCGCCACATCGTCTCCGCGTGGAATGTCGCCGAGGTCGACGACATGGCCCTACCGCCGTGTCACACGATGTTCCAGTTCTACGTCTCCCCCGCCGAGGAGTCCGGCGAACGCAAGCTGTCGTGTCAGCTGTATCAGCGGTCGGCGGACGTCTTCCTCGGCGTCCCGTTCAACATCGCCTCGTACGCCTTGCTGACCCACATGGTCGCCCAGGTGACCGGGCTCGGGGTCGGCGACTTCGTGCACACGTTGGGCGATGCCCACCTATATGTGAACCATCTCGATCAGGCCCGCGAGCAGCTGACGCGCAGGCCGAAGCAACTGCCCATCCTGCGGTTGAATTCGCAGATCCGAGAGATCGACGCGTTCGAGTTGGACGACATCTCGCTCGAGGGTTACGTCGCCGACCCGAGCATCAAGGCGCCGATCGCGGTATGACGATCAGCATGATCGCGGCGAGGTCGCGCAATGGAGTGATCGGCCGCGACGGCGACATGCCATGGCACCTTCCCGATGACCTGAAGTACTTCAAACGCACCACCATGGGTCACCCGATGATCATGGGGCGCAAGACCTTCGACGCGATGGGCGTCCTGCCCGGCCGCCGTTCGATCGTGGTCACCCGACAGGCCGGCTGGTCGGGCGAGGGCGTGGAGACCGCGTCCAGCCTCGACCACGCGCTCGCGATGGTCGGCGACGACGACGTGTTCATCGTCGGCGGAGCTCAGATCTACGAGCAGGCCCTGCCGTTCACCGATCGCATCCTGCTGACCGAGATCGACGTCGAGGTCGACGGCGACACCTACTTCCCCACGCTCACATCCGAGCAGTGGCGCGAAACATCACGCGATCCGCAGGACGGGTTCGCCTGGGTGACCTACGAACGCGCCGTTCCGCGCGCCACGCTGGTGCTCGGTGATCGCGTCGGTCGCGGTGCCCGCGCGAAGATCGGCGCCTCGGTCGCCGTCATGCAGGACGGTCGACTGCTGGTCACCCGCCGCGAGGACAACTCGTTGTGGTGTCTTCCCGGTGGAGGCATCGATCCGGGCGAGACGTTCGCCGAGGCCGCGATCCGCGAGGCCTACGAGGAAACCGGAATCCAGGTCGAGGTCGAGTCGCTGATCGGCGTGTACACCGATCCCGACATCGTGATCCGTTCCCGTGACGCGTCAGCCCATACGCAGATCTATGGAGTGTGCTTCCGGGCTCGGCTGGTGTCGGGTACGCCGGGGCTGTCCGAGGAGGTGACCGAGGTCGCGTGGGTCGATGTGGACGAGGCGTCCCGGCTGCCGTTCATCCCGTTGCACCGGCGGCTGGTGAAGGCGGCGTTCGGTTCACCGGATGCTCCCCCGATCTTCGTGTGACCCACCCGTGCACGTAGGTGCTCGTGCGACGATGACGCAATGACTGACAAGGGCTGGCGGCCGGACCCCAAGGACCCGCGCAAACTGCGTTTCTGGGACGGGAACGAGTGGACCGACTTCACCAAACCGAACCCGGATGCGTCGTCCGCGGCTCAGTCGTCGCAACCCGCTTTCGGGGAGTCGCCCGCACCCGGTTCGGTCCGTCTACCGGGCCACCGCAACGACTCGAGCGCCTCGCCGGCGGCGGACCCCTACGCGGCATCGGGGGGCGGCCAGCAGGCTCACGACCCTTACGCCCAGGCACAACCCCGCGACCCGTACGCGCAGGCTGCCCCCAACGCGCAGGACCCGTACGCCCAGACCCCGGATCAGGCTGCGCCTGGCCAGAATTGGGGCACTCCGCCGCCGGCGCAAGCTCCGGGCAACGCACCCCACGACCCGTACGCCGCCGGTGCGAGCCAGCAGCCGGGTTACGTCCAGCAGCCCGGCCAACAGGGGGTCGTCGGTGCGGTCAACCGGTTCAACGACAGCATCGCCCAGGGGTACGGCGACCAGTCGTTCGGCGGGCAGATGAGCGGTCCTGCCGGTCATCGTCCGGCCGAAGCGGGTCGTAACGTATTCACCGAGAAGACTCTCGTTGTCAGCCAGAAGCGCAAGGTCATCGAGATCACCAACGAGTACACGGTCTACGCGGCCGACGGTTCGACGCTCGGAGCCGTCGTGCAGGTCGGCCAGAGCGGCATGCGCAAGGCTATCCGGCTGATGACCAACTACGACCAGTTCCTCACCCACAAGCTCGAGGTTCGCGACAACCAGGGACAGGTGCTGCTGCAGCTGACCCGCCCGGCGAAGGTCATGAAGTCGTCGGTGATCGTGCAGGACCCGCAGGGTCGTGAGATCGGACGCCTGGTGCAGCGCAACATGTTCGGCAAGATCAAGTTCGGCATCGAGGCGAACGGCCAGGAGATCGGTTCGTTGAACGCCCAGAACTGGCGGGCCTGGGACTTCGCGATGCTGGATGCTCATGGCACCGAGGTCGCCCGGGTCACCAAGACCTGGGAGGGGCTGTTGACCACGATGTTCACCACGGCCGACAACTACGCCGTGAACATCCACTACGACCTGCCCGAGCCGTTGAAATCGCTGTGCATTGCTGCGGCGCTGACCATCGACACAGCGTTGAAGCAGGACGAGCGAGGCTAGGGCCGCGCGGCACCGCTGAGGCTCAACCAGTTCCGGCTGAGTCCTCGTTGACCGTCGCCAGGTCTCGATCGCGCTCGGTCGCTAGCGCTGCCTCACTACTCGACCAGCGTGTCTAGGTCAGGCGTCGTAGTCGAGGGTCACTTCGTCGGTGACGGGGTGGGACTGGCAGGCGAGGATGATGCCGGCAGCCACCTCGTCGGGCTCGAGGGCGTAGTTGCGGTCCATCGTGACCTCGCCCGAGACGACGCGCGCGCGGCAGGTGCCACACACTCCACCGGTGCAGGAGAACGGCGCGTCGGGTCGGGCGCGAAGGGTGGCGTCCAGGATGGTCTCGGCCTTGGACGGCATCTCGACCTTCGTCGTGCGACCGTCCAGGTTGACGGTGACGACTGCTTCGGCCGGTGCGGACCTGTCGACCTCGACCCGCTGCTGCGGGGTGGTGCCGTCGTCCACGTGGAAGACCTCGTGATGCACGTGGTCGTCACTGACACCCTTGTCGGACAACATCTTCCGTGCGGTCTCGACCATCTGGAACGGGCCGCACAGGTACCAGTCATCGACGGTCTCGACCGGGAGCACCGTACCGAACAGCAACTCGAGCTTCTCGGCATCGATGCGGCCGTTGAGCCACTCGACATCCTGCGGCTCGCGCGACAGCACATGCATCAGGTGGACGCGTCCGGGGTACTGGTTCTTGAGGTCCTCGAGTTCCTCCAAGAACATGATCGACTCGGTGCGGCGGTTGCCGTAGACGAGCGTCACGCGGGAGTCGTCGTCCTCCTCGAGCGTCGAGGTCAGCAGTGACAGTATCGGGGTGATCCCCGAGCCGGCCGCGAGCGCGACGTGGTGCCGCGCCTCGGTGTCCGACGGCGCAGAGGTGAACGAACCCAGCGGGGTCATGACGTCGATGCGATCGCCGACCTTGACCTCGCGGTTCAACCAGGTGGACATCAGTCCCCCGTCGACCTCGGCCGATCCCACACGAATCACCTTGCGACGCAACGCTTCCGGGCGTGACATGCAGATCGAGTAGGAGCGACGAGCGTCCTCGCCGTTGATGGTGCGGCGCAGAGTCAGGTGCTGACCGGGCGCGAACGTGAAGTCGTCCGCCAACTCGTCGGGCACCCCGAAGGTCACCGCGACGGCGTTGGGGGTCAGGCGTTGGACGTCGACGACCTCGAGTTCGTGGAACTGGGCACGACGGCGGGTAGGTGTGGAGATGAGTGCGGTCACAGCGGCTTGAACTCCTCGAACGGTTCCTTGCAGTCCAGACAACGTCGCAACGCCTTGCACGCGGTCGAACCGAATTCGGATACGACCTGCGAGTGCGCGCTGCCACACACGGGACATGAGACGGTGCGCCGCGCGATCCTCAGACCGACCGGCCCTGCCGGGCGGCCCGCCGGACCAGGCGGTGCGATACCGAACTGTTGCAATGCCTTTCGTCCGGACTCCGACATCCAGTCGGTGGTCCACGGCGGGTCCAGCACGATCTTGACCTGCGGCTCGAAGCCGCTCCGGGCGATCACCGATGCGACGGACGACGACATCGCCTCCATGGCCGGGCAACCGGAGTAGGTCGGGGTCATCACGACGTGCACGACGCCCGCATCGATGTCGGTCTCGAACGAGCGGATGACTCCGAGGTCGTCCAGGCTGATCACCGGGATCTCGGGGTCGGGTACGGCGCGAATCGCCGCTTCGACCTCCTCGATCCGAGACATCGTCATCACCATGTGGTGGCGTCCGGGTGCGAGCGGTGGATGTGCTGCATCTCGGCCAGCAGGTAGCCCATCGCCTCGGAGTGCACACCGGTGCGCCCGCCTCGTGCGGCGAAACGGGCCGAGTCGACGTACTCCAGGGTCGCTTCGTCGGTCACGGAGCGAACGTACGCGGTTGTCTTTTCGCGCAGCGACGACGGCAGGACGCCGACGCCGGATTCTGCTGCGGCAGAGGCGGACTCGGAGTCGTCGAAGAGTTCGGCCACATACGGAGCTACCGCTTCGAGACCGGCCCGCATCCGCTCGTGCGACTCCTGCGTGCCGTCGCCGAGGCGCAGCACCCACTGGGTGGCGTGGTCGCGGTGGTAGGTGACCTCCTTGATCGCCTTACGAGCCACGCCGGCAATGACTTCGTCCGTGCTGTTCGCGAGTGCGGAGTACAACTCGAACTGGTAGGCGGAGAACCAGAGCAGCCGTGCCATCTCGAAACCGAAGTCGCCGCGAGGGCGCTCGACGAGGTGGACGTTGCGGAAATCGCGTTCGTCCCGCAGGTAGGCCAGAGCGTCCTCGTCGCGGCCGGTGCCGTCGAACTGGCCGGCGCGGGTGAGCAGCGCGCGCGCCTGGCCGAGCTGGTCGAGCGCGATGTTGCCGAGCGCCATGTCCTCCTCGATCTGCGGAGCACGCGAGACCCACTCCCCCAGACGCTGGGTGTAGATCAAGGCATCATCCGCCAGGCCGAGCAGGTAGTCAGCGGTCGTCGAATCCGTTTGCACGGCAACCTTTTCCATCACAGGTACTCGACATCCTTGGGAACGTCGTAGAACGTCGGGTGCCGGTAGACCTTGTCGACCGCCGGGTCGAAGAAGCTGTCGCGCTCGTCCGGGCTGGACGCGCTGATGTCGCAGGCCTTCACCACCCAGACGGAAACGCCCTCCTGGCGACGGGTGTAGAGGTCACGGGCGTTGCGCAGCGCCATCTCCTCGTCCGGTGCGTGCAACGAACCGGCGTGCACATGTGACAGGCCGCGCTTGCTGCGGACGAACACCTCGTACAGCGGCCATTCGCGCTTGTCGACATCGGTCATGCCACTGCTCCCTGCGTTCGTGCCTGCTGCTTGTCGGCGTACGCGGTGGCGGCCTCACGCACCCACGCACCCTCTTCGTGCGCGGTAACCCGGTGGCTCATCCGCTGCTCGTTGCATGGTCCGTCGCCCTTGAGCACGCGCCAGAACTCGTCCCAGTCGATCGGACCGAAGTCGTAATGGCCGCGCTCCTCGTTCCACTTCAGGTCGGGGTCGGGCAGTTCGATGCCGAGCTTCTGCGCCTGCGGCACGGTCATGTCGACGAATTTCTGACGCAGTTCGTCGTTGGCGAAGCGCTTGATGCCCCAGGCCATCGACTGCGCGGTGCGGCCCTCGTTGGCATGCTCACCGGTGTCAGGCGGCCCGAACATCATCAGCGCCGGCCACCACCAGCGGTTCGCAGCATCCTGCACCATCGCCTTCTGAGGCTCGGTGCCCTGCGACATCGTGTACAGCGACTCGAAGCCCTGGCGCTGATGGAAGGACTCCTCCTTGCAGACGCGGATCATCGCGCGGGCGTACGGACCGTAGGAGCAGCGGCACAGCGGCACCTGGTTCATGATCGCGGCGCCGTCGACCAGCCAGCCGATCGCACCCACGTCGGCCCAGGACACCGTCGGGTAGTTGAAGATCGAGGAGTACTTCTGCCGACCCGAGTGCAGCTTGTCGAGCAGCTCGCTGCGATCGACACCGAGTGTCTCGGCTGCGGAGTACAGGTACAAACCGTGACCAGCCTCGTCCTGCACCTTCGCAATGAGAATCGCCTTGCGCCGCAACGACGGAGCGCGGGTGATCCAGTTGCCCTCCGGCTGCATGCCGATGATCTCCGAGTGGGCGTGCTGGGCGATCTGGCGGATGAGCGTCTGGCGGTACTCCTCCGGCATCGCGTCACGCGGCTCGATGCGAAGGTCCGCGTCGATCAGGTCGTCGAAATCACCGCCGTCACCACGCTGGGTGGCGGTGTCGAGCACGTCGTCCAGACCGCGGCCCTCGGCTGCGTTCAGGGCCTGGCCGGGGTCACCGAAGTCGTTGCCGTACATACCGTCCAGTGTGACCCGTATTACACCGAATTGCAATTGTGCACGAAGGTGTCACATCGTTCATCGGACCACGTGCCGTGCGCCGTCGGCGTCCCGGCAGGTCCAACCCTTGGCGTCGAGGAGTTCCAGCAGCGGAATCACGACGCGCCGTGAGGACCCGAGCACCTGTCGGGCCTGACTGGCGGTGAAGGGTTGATCGAGCGTCGCGAGGGTCCCCCTGGCAAGCGCCGGTGCGGTGGGCAGCAGCACGACACCCTCTGCGATCCGGATGATCCGGCCCGCCCGTTCGGCTGCGGCGAGCTGTCGGACGCCGAGCCCCCACTCGTTGAGCTGTTCCGCGGTCGGCGCCTCGAACGGCGTGCCCTTCAGGTGAGCCTCCAGGGCAGCGACGGCCGGCTCGAGCGCTCCGAGACCGGCGTCGCCTGCGGAAATCCGTCCGGCGCTCACCGTCAGACCGGACTTCTGCGCCAGCGGGCCGAGCAGGGCGACGTCGGGAAGACCGAGACGATCCTTCGCGGCCGCCACGGTGAGGCCGGCACTGAGTGGGTCGCTGCGCCGGTCAGTCTCGACGGCCCCCCGTAAACGCTCGGCCCATCGATCCCATGCCGCTGCGTCCACCCACCAGACGTCGACGGACAGCACGCCCGGCGGTGGTTCAGACACGTCGAAGCCGAGCTGTCCGAGGTGTTCCGGACGCACCGTCGCGCGCCGCTTCACCTCCGTGGCGCAGTCGCCATCGGTCGGACGTTCGGCGAGCGCTTCGGCGAGCTGCGTGGCAGCACCTCTGCGCCGCAACGGCATCGGCTCCGGATCGATGATCTGTACTCCCGCGACGATGCGGCGCCCCGGATCACGCAGCACCATCCGGTCGCCGAGGGTGAGCGGAAGCGGACGCTCCAGCACGAGCCGAGCATGATCGTCGCCCAGCGGCCGGACGTGGACGGGTACCGCAGCGGTCCCGACGTGCGCGACCAGATGCTCCGGCGCTTCCCGCAGGCTGTCACCACTGACCCGTCGGACGTCGATGGTGTCGATCGCGCGCCACGCGCCCGGAGTGACGAGCGCGTCGCCGCGACCGACGTCGTCGTGGGACACCCCTCGCAGGTTCAGCGCAACACGGCTGACCGGCCCGACGCGCTCCAGCGACTCCCCCGAACTCTCGATGCCGCGGACCGACATCGACCCTGTTTTCTTGCCGAGCAGCTCCAGGTGGTCGCCATGCGCGACAGCCCCGGCGGGCAATGTCCCGGTGACGACGGTGCCGGCGCCCTTCACGGTGAACGAGCGATCGACCCAGAACCTGACTCGCGACGTCGGATCCGGTTCTGGAAGTTCGTGGATCAGTGTTGCGAGGGCTGATCGCAGTTCGTCGAGGCCGTCGCCGGTGCGCGCGCTGACGGCCACTGCGGCGCAGTTCTCCAGCCCGGTACTCGCCAACTCCGTTCTGGCCTGGGCGATCACGTCCTGCACCGAGTCCGGGGCCAGGTCGGATTTGGTCACGACGACCAGGCCGCGATCGATACCGAGCGCCGCGATCACGTCCCGATGATCACTGGACTGTGCCTGCCAACCGGAGTCGGCGGCCACCACGAACATCACCACCGGCGCCGGACCGAGGCCGGCGAGCATGTTGGCGATGAATCGTTGATGACCGGGCACATCGACGAACGCAAGCTTGGCGCCGGATGCCGTTGTGGTGAAGGCGAATCCGAGGTCGATGGTGAGACCGCGGCGCTTCTCCTCCGCCCAGCGGTCGGGATCGGTGCCGGTCAATGCACGCACCAGCGCGCTCTTGCCGTGGTCGACATGACCAGCGGTGGCGACGACGTACATCAGGAACCGAGCGCGGCCCGAAGTGCGTCGAGCACACGGGTGTCGTCCTGCTCGGGAACGCATCGCAGATCGAGCAGGCAGGCTCCGTCGTGTACCCGCGTCAGGATCGCCGGGTCACCGGTGCGCAGCAGTGCAGCGACCTTCTCCGGTAGATGAATCGCCCACCCCGACAACGCAACTCCGGGTGCTCCCCCGCCACCCACACGTCCGTCGTGCGGCACGACCTGCACGCCGAGCGGCCCAGCGATCGCCTCGGCACGCTTCCTGAGCTGGGCGGCGTCCGCGTGCAAGTACTGGCTGACCGGAGGCGTCGGCCCGGCGAGGGTCGCCTCCAGCGCGGCCAGGGTGAGTTTGTCGACCCGGACGGCCCGGGCCAGCGGGTGCTTCGCCAGCCGCTCGACGAGCTCGGCTTTGCCCAGCAGGATGCCTGCCTGCGGCCCCCCGAGCAGTTTGTCGCCGCTGGCGATGACGAGGTCGGCCCCGTCGGTCAGAGCAGTCGACGCGTCAGGTTCGTGGGGCAAGGTCGGGTCCGGCGCCAGTAGGCCGCTGCCCAGGTCGTGGACGATCGGGAGTTCGCTCACCGCAGAGCGCAGTTCGGCCACGTCCGCCGACCGGGTGAAGCCGTGGACCCGGAAGTTGCTCGGGTGCACCTTGAGGATGCACCCGGTCTCTTCGCTGATCGCATCGACGTAATCGGCCACCGAGGTGCGGTTGGTCGTGCCGACCTCACAAAGACGCGCACCGGTGGACTCGATGAGGTCGGGCAGCCGGAACCCGGCTCCGATCTCGATGAACTCACCCCGACTGAGGATGACCTTCTTGCCGGCAGCGAGGGCCGTGGTGGCGAGGACGAGCGCCGCTGCTGCGTTGTTCACCACGAGCGCGGCCTCAGCCACCGGGCACGCGTCGAGCAGTGCGTCGCGGGCTGCGGTGCCCCGCTTGGACCGGACGCCGGCAGCGAGATCCATCTCCACATCGACGTAACCGCTCGCCTGCTGCACCGCAGCGGCGGCTGCCGGGGACAACGGGGCTCGGCCGAGATTGGTGTGGACGACGACCCCGGTCGCGTTGATGACCGGAGTCAGTCGCGAAGGTCGTTCTGCGGTAAGGCGATCCGACAACTCGGGCTCGACCGATTCCGGTGCGATATCACCTCGGCGAGCCCGCGCGAGGACGTCCTGGACGACTTGTTGGATGCGTCCCTCCGCCAGGCACGTCCGTGCGTCCTGCGCCGCAGGAGAGGTGAGGAGTGCGTCGGTGCGCGGGATACGGCTCCTCGGATCGTCCGTGCTCACTCGCCCTCCCCGAACCCTGAAATGTGTGGCGGAGGCGGACGGGAATCGAACCCGCCAGCCCGAGATACTCGGACTCACCGGTTTTGAAGACCGGGGGGCCCACCAGGAACCCTGACGCCTCCGCGGACAACCTAACCGAAAGTCCGCATGACTCGCGGGTCAGGTCACTCCTTCTGCGGACACCTGGTGTCCGTACAGTGACGGCATGGCGATCGACCGCAACGACTACCGGCTCACCGACTACACCCATGGCGGCGGGTGTGCCTGCAAGATCCCGCCCGGCGAGCTCGAGGACGCCGTCCGCGACCTGGTCGGCCGGCGAGGCGATGACATCCTGGTCGGCATCGATGCCGGCGACGACGCAGCTGCTGTCCGCGTGCGCGACGACCTCGCGGTGCTCTCGACCGCCGACTTCTTCACCCCCGTCGTCAACGACGCGTACGACTGGGGACGCATCGCCGCCGCCAACGCACTGTCGGACGTGTACGCCATGGGTGGGCGACCGGTCGTTGCCATCAACCTGGTCGGTTGGCCACGCGACGTGCTGCCGATGGAATTGCTGACCGAGGTGCTCCGCGGCGGTCTGGCAGTCGCGGACGAAGCCGGCTGCCCGGTGCTCGGCGGACACAGCGTCGACGATCCGGAACCGAAGTACGGGATGGCGGTCACCGGCGTCGCCGACCCGAAACGGTTGCTACGCAACGACGCTGCCCGCGCCGGCCTACCGATCACCTTGACCAAGCCGATCGGCGTAGGACTGTTGAACAACCGGCACAAGGCCACCGGCGAGGTCTTCGCGCAGGCCATCGAGTTGATGACCACGCTGAACCGGGATGCGTCGGTTGCTGCGGTGGACGCCGGTCTCGAAGCCGCCACCGATGTCACGGGGTTCGGGTTGCTCGGACATCTGCACAAGATGATGCGCGGGTCCGGTGTCGGTGCCGTGATCGAACGCGCGGCAGTGCCGGCGGTCGATGGTGCACTGGACGCGTTGCGCGACGGGTTCGTGTCGGGTGGAACACGACGGAACCTGGACTGGGTTCGTCCGCATCTGTCGGTCGGTTCGGGCGTGAGTGAGGACGACCTGCTGTTCCTGGCGGACGCGCAGACGTCCGGCGGGTTGTTGGTCGTCGGCGAGTTGCCCGGCCACCCGGTGATCGGGCACACCGTGGACGGCGCGGGCATCGAGATCATCGCTTGACCCCCACCTGACCCTCGCCCGAGGTGAGGCAACTGTTGCGAGTCCCGGGAGCGCAACAGTTGCAGTCAAGGTGCGAAACTTCGCGAAGTTTCGCGTTCCGCACGCAACAGTGGCGAGTACCGGCGAAGCAACGGTCAGGTCAGCGGGCGGTCGTGATCGAGTCGTCGGTGATGCCCTGGGCCCGACGGGCGGCGAGGCGGCGCTTCTGCGGCTCGATGGTGTACTTCGGGTCCTTGGCAGACTCGATGCCGGCCTCGAACACGCCGAAGCGGGTCAGCGCCGACGCGGTCAACAACGCCGCTCCGGAGACGACCGCGATCGAACGAAGTCGTCCACCGATCAGGGCGCCGACGCCGCCGGCGACGGCGAGGCGTTCGGCCCACCGCAGCATCTTGCCCGGATTGCCCTGATGCAGCGTCTCCACGACGGTCGGGTCCATCGAGTGCTCCAACACCTTCATGTTCACCACGTCGCCGACGACTCCGAGCGCTGCCAACATGCGCACCGGACCGGTCTCGGACGCCGGGGTCGTGATCATCGCCAAGCCCGACGCAGCAAGAGTCGCCGAACTGACGAACACGAACGGAAGGTACTTGCGGGCGTCGTTCCAGGTTGGATTCGCGGTGTCCGACAACAGAACTGCGGTGTACGAGGCAAGCGGCGGTGAGAACAACGCCGCTTCGAAACCGGAGAACGGTTCGACCCAGCGCAGCGCCGGGCGCAGCGGCCCGAACGGCAATCGGTCGGCGGTCAGGCGGTCGATCTCGGCGACTGCTGCCACGCCGGCACCGACGCTGTAACCGGTGAGGATCCACGAGCCCATGCTCATCGGCGAGGTCACCTTGAAGGTGCGCAGCATGTTGTAGAACCGGTCGGGACGACCGAGGTCCTTCACCAGCGCTGCGCCGCCGAGGCTGATCGCGGCCAAGCCACCCAGACGTGCGTTGCGGCGCAGCAGTTCGCGACCGGTCAACTGAGCGGCGAAGGCGATCAGACCGGATCCACCGGCGACTCCACCGAGGAACAGGTAGGCCGGCACCTCGTGGCCCCAGGGCGGCGGCTTCACGACGGGTCGCCCGTAGTACGAGGTGAACTCGACATCGGGCACCATCAGCATCTCGCGCGCACCGTCGCCGCCGTCGCGCCACCCACGGGCACGCATGCGGACCGCGCCACCGATCTTGTCGCGGCGCCGCTTGCGGGGCGGCTCCGGCGGCCGGTAACTGTCGAAGTCGCTCATAGGCCCCTCGCGAACGCGACCGCCGTTGCCGCGATCATGCCGACAGCCGCCACAGTCGCACGGCGGTACATCGAGTTGAGGTCAGCGGTCGGCACCCGCGGATCGGGGGGCAACCCGTAGACCTCGGGTTCGTCCAGCAGCAGGAACACCGATCCGATGCCGCCGACGCCGTCGTTCTCGTTCGCACCGTACAGACGTGCCTCGGTGCGGCCCTCGGCGTGCAACTGCGCGACGCGCTCCTGGGCGGTCTCGACCATGTCGTCGTGATCGCCGAACTTGATGGACGTGGTCGGGCAGGTCTTCGCACACGCCGGCGTCTGGTCGTCGAGCAGCCGGTCGTAACAGAGCGTGCATTTCTGCGCGACGCCGCTGTTCTTGACGTGCTTGCCCCGCTGCGTGCGCGGAGCGGCCGTGCCGTCACTACGCCGTTCGACGACACCGAACGGACACCCGGCGACACACGTGCCGCACCCGTTGCAGACATCGTCCTGGACGACGACCGTGCCGAACTCGGTGCGGAACAAAGCACCCGTCGGGCAGACGTCAAGACACCCGGCGTGGGTGCAGTGCTTGCAGACGTCGGACGCCATCAGCCAGCGGAACTCAGGGGTGTCCGGAGGTGTGGGGTCGGGTTCGGGTGCCACGGGTGCGCCGACCTTCGGCATGCCCAACGACACGAGTTGTCGACCCGACTCGCGGGCCTGCTCGATGTCGGCCTTGCCCTGCTCGATGAACGCGACGTGGCGCCAGGTGTCAGCACTCAGTTCGCCGGTGTTGTCGTAGGAGGAGTCCAACAGCTTGAAGTCGCCGTCGGCGGGGTTCTGATTCCACTCCTTGCACGCCACCTCGCACGCCTTGCAGCCGATGCAGATCGAGGTGTCGGTGAAGAAGCCTTTGCGCTCCTCGTGCGTGTGCCAGTGGGCGTCGGCGGTGGGATCGGTCGGCCCGGAGAACTGTCCCATCAGCTCAGCCCTCCTTCTCGTTCGAACTCTTCTGCGAACCCTGCGAATCGTGTTGCGCCTGAGCGCTTTCGTCCTGGTCGCTCTCCTGCGGATCCGGGTTCACGGTCTCGTGCACCCGATCGGTGGTGCGCAGGTTTTCGGTCTCCAGGTCGGTGCCCGAGCGAGCCTGGTAGGAACGCACCAGGTCCATCACTGCGGCTCCGGTCGGCCGACGTCCGGGACGGATGTCGCACAGTCCCGCCTTGGACCCCTGGATCTGGGTGTTCGGATCGAGCGCAAGACCGATGAGGTCGTTGGCGGCGTCACCGCTGACCAGCGCCTCGTTGCCGACGCCCCAGTGGTAGGGCAGCCCGATCTGGTGGACCGTACGACCACCGACCTGCAGCGGTGTCATCCGGTCGGTGACCAGCACCCGCGCCTCGATCGCCGCGCGCGCGGAGATGATCGTCGCCCAGCCGTAGGCCTCCAGCCCGACCTCCTGCGCAAGTTGCGGTGAGACCTCGCAGAACATCTCCGGCTGCAGTTCGGACAGGAACGACAGGAAACGGCTCATGCCGCCCGCGGTGTGGTGCTCGGTCAACCGGTAGGTCGTGAACACGTACGGATACACCTGCGACGCACCGGCGCTCGGCGCCTGCAGGTTGTCGTCGCGCGCGATGATCAGACGCGTCGGGCTGTCCTGCTGCGGGTACAGCGCGTTGGTCACAGGCGACTCCGGCGGCTCGTAGTGCGTCGGGATCGGGCCGTCGACCAGACCGTTGGGTGCGTACAGCCATCCCTTGCCGTCGGCCTGCATGACGAACGGGTCATCGCCCGAAAGGCCTTGTGGCCCACCGATACCCGCGTCCGGACGCGTGCCCGGCGCGAGGTCGTCCGGGAAGTCCGGGATGTCGTCGCCGACCCACTTGCCCTGCTCGGCGTCCCACCACAGGTACTTCTTGCGTTCGCTCCACGGCTTGCCGTCGGGGTCGGCGGACGCGCGGTTGTACAGGATGCGGCGGTTCGCCGGCCAGGCCCAGCCCCACTCGGACTGCGCGGGCTTGGGACCGCCGTGCGGCACCCGATCGGCGGCGTGGTTGATGCCGTCGGCGTACACGCCCGCATAAATCCAGCAGCCGCAGATCGTCGAGCCGTCATTCTTCAGCTCGGTGTAGGCGTTGATCGGCTTGCCGGCGTTCGGGCCCGTCAGGTAGCGGCCGTTGATCTCGGCGAGCACCGCTTCGGAGTCGGTCTCGCCGTGCGCGTCCTTCGGGTAGTCCCAGGTCAGGTCGAGCAACGGGCGGTCGCGCTCGTCGGTCGAGTCGGCGAGCCTGGCGCGGATACGAACACCGAGTTCGTGGAAGAACTCCAACTCGCTCTGCGACTGCCCCGGTGGCTGCACCGCCTGGTGACGCCACTGCAGCAGGCGCTGGGTCTGCGTGAACGACCCCGCCTTCTCCACGTGGGTCGCGGCCGGCATGAAGAAGACCTCGGTCTCGATGTCCTCGGTGCGCATTTCGCCCGAGGCGATCTCGGGGCCGTCCTTCCACCAGGTTGCGGACTCGATCATCTGCAGGTCACGCACGACCAGCCACTTCAGGTGGGCCATCCCGAACCGCTGCATGCGTCCGTTGGCCGAGCCGACCGCAGGGTTCTGACCGAGGATGAAGTAGCCGTCGACCTGGTCGGCGAGCATGTTCTGCACCGTCTGGTAGGTGCCGGCCGGCCCGTCGAGACGGGGCAGATAGTCGTAGGCGAAGTCGTTCTCCTTCGTCGCCGCATCGCCCCACCACGCTTTGAGCAGGCTGATGAGGTACTCGTCGGCGTTGGCCCAGTAGCCCTTCTCCGACTTGCTGTGAACGCTGGTCAGGTAGTCGTTCAACGTGTCCTGCTTGCCCGCGAACGGCATCGGCAGGTAACCCGGCAACAGGTTGAACAACGTCGGGATGTCGGTCGAGCCCTGGATGCTCGCGTGACCGCGCAGCGCCATGATGCCGCCACCCGGACGACCCATGTTGCCCAGCAGCAACTGCAGCACCGATGCGCAACGGATGAACTGGGCGCCGAGCGTGTGCTGGGTCCAGCCGGTGGCGTACGCGAAGCAGGTCGTGCGCTCGCGACCGGAGTTCTCGGTGATCGCCTTCGCGAGGTACTCGAAGTCGGCGGCCGTGATGCCACAGACGTCCTGCACCATCTCGGGGGTGTAGCGGGCGTAGTGCCGCTTGAGGATCTGGAAGATCGTGCGCGGGTGCTGGAGTGTTTCGTCACGAAGCGGCTGGCTCGTGCCCGTGTTTGCGCCACCGGAACCGAGCTGATCACCGGCCGCGCGAGCGGATGCCTGCGCGCCGTGCTCCTTGCCCGCCGCTCCCTGGGAGTCAGGCTCACCCTGCTCGTAGGCCCAGGTCTTCGGGTCGTACTTGCCGGTTTCGGGGTCGAAACCGGAGAACAGGCCGCCGAGGTCCTCGGTGTCGCGGAACTCCTCGTTCACCAGCGTCGCGGCGTTGGTGTAGGCGACCACGTACTCCTCGAACCACAGATCGTTGCTGAGCACATAGTTGATCAGCCCACCGAGCAGGGCGACATCGGAGCCGGCACGGATCGGTACGTGCTTGTCGGCGACGGCACCGGTACGCGTGAAACGCGGATCGACATGGATGACCCTCGCACCTCGCGCCTTCGCCTCGGCAACCCACTGGAACCCCACCGGGTGTGCTTCGGCCATGTTGCCGCCTTGCAGCACGATGCAATCGGAGTTGGCCATGTCCTGCAGCGATTGGGTGGCGCCGCCGCGCCCGAACGAAGCTCCCAGACCGGGAACCGTGGCGGAGTGTCAAATACGAGCTTGGTTCTCGATCTGTATCGCGCCGGCCGCGGTGAACAACTTCTTGATGAGGTAGTTCTCCTCGTTGTCCAACGTGGCTCCGCCGAGCGAGGCGATGCCCATCGTTCGCCGCAGTGGACGGCCTTGGTCGTCGTGGTCCTGCCAGCCGCGTCGGCGGGCATTGATGAAGCGTTCGGCGATCATGTCGATCGCGGTGTCGCGGTCCAGTTCGGACCAGTCCTTCGCGCGCGGCGCGCGGTACAGAACCTTGGTCTGTCGGTCGGGTGAGTTGACCAGTTGCTCGCTGGCAGATCCCTTGGGACACAAGCGTCCCCGCGAGATCGGCGAGTCGGGATCGCCCTCGATCTGGACGACGCGTTCGTCCTTGACGTAGACCTTCTGGCCACAACCGACGGCGCAGTACGGGCAGATGCTCTGGACGACGCGGTCGGCGGTCGCGGTGCGGGGCTGCAGTGATCGGGTGGTGGGCGAGGTGGCGGCCGGGCCACGACCGAACAGGTCGCCCGAACGCGCCTGCCGGACGACCGGCCACTCCAGCGGACTCCACGACGCCATGAGAGCCACTCTAATCACGTCGGTGCAAGGTCGTGGGACCAGCGCGCGACCATCCCACCCTGGCTGCGAGAATCGGTCGGGTGAGCGATGCGAGTGTGCGAACGGCACGGACCGACGATCTCCCCGCGGTCGGGGAGGTGCAGGCGCAGGTCTGGCGACGGGCATTCGCCGACGTCGTCGAACCGGAGACCCTCCAAGCCTTCGAGGCGGCCGAGTTCGAGCAGGCGTGGCGCTCCTCGCTCGCTGCTCCCCCATCGCCGGTCCACCGACTGTTGGTCGCCACCGAACTCGACACCATCGTCGGGTTCGTGGCGGTCGGCCCCGTCATGCAGGACGGCGCGCACGAGGGTGAAGCGGAGATCCTGGCCGGAGGCGTGCACCCCGACCACCGCGGAAAGGGTCACGGGTCCCGGCTGCTCAACGCCGCGATGGACACTCTCGCCGCCAACGACCGCAGCTACGTCCGCGTCCGGATCATGGAGCGCGACACGCCTGTTGTCCGTTTCCTCGCGACCGCAGGTTTCGTGGTGTCCGGTGGATACGCCGACCGCATCGTGACGTCCGCGGGCGACACCGTCCGGGAGATCGAAATGCACACCGATTCCTCGGCGCCGCTCGAGGAGCAAGCGCACGACCATGAGCATTAGGCCGCTTCGACCCCACCTCACCGCAGATACGAAACCCGTTGCCCGCCAAGGCCTTTGGATCGGCGTTGCCACCGGCCTGTACGGCACGAGCTTCGGCGCACTGGCCGTCGCCGCCGGGCTCGATGTGTGGCAGGCGATGGTGCTGTCGCTGTTGCTGTTCAGCGGCGGGTCCCAGTTCGCGCTCGTGGGCGTGATCGCGTCCGGAGGCACCGGGGTTGCCGCCGTCACCACCAGCACGCTGCTCGGGCTGCGCAACGCGTTCTACGGCTTGCAGGTCTCGCGACTGCTTCAGGCGAGCGGCTGGCGCACGGTGGTCGCTGCCCACCTGACGATCGACGAGTCGACTGCCGTCGCGATCGCACAGCCCGATCGCGAGCGCACCCGGGTCGGCTTCTGGTGGACCGGTATTGCGGTCTTCGTCTTCTGGAATCTGATGACCTTCGCCGGCGCTCTGCTCGGCAACGCACTCGGCGAGCCGAAGAAATGGGGTCTGGACGCCGCAGCGGCAGGCGCCTTCATCGCGCTGCTCTGGCCGCGACTGACGACGCTGCGGACGCGGCTAACCGCCGTGGCCGCCGCAACGATCGCGCTGATCGTGGCGCCACACGCACCGGCGGGGACGCCGATCCTCATCGCTGCACTCGCGGCAGTTGTCGCCGGTGCCCTGCCGGACGCGTCCGAGGGGTCCGACGGCGAGGCGATCGTGGACGAGGACCTGCAGGACACGCTCGGGCATCACCTCGACAAGACCATCGACCCACAGGACGACCGCCGATGAGTCTGTGGACGATCGT
Source organism: Yimella sp. RIT 621 (assembly GCF_004146205.1). Classification (NCBI taxonomy): domain Bacteria; kingdom Bacillati; phylum Actinomycetota; class Actinomycetes; order Micrococcales; family Dermacoccaceae; genus Yimella; species Yimella sp. RIT 621. The sequence continues at coordinate 216,298 of NZ_SEIP01000004.1, read as the reverse complement.
GCTGCTCGCCGGAGCGCTGTCGCTGGTCACCAAGCTGCTGGGCTATCTCGTCCCGCACGACTGGCTCGGTGGACCGTTGATCAGCCGGATCATGAAGTACCTGCCGATCGCCCTGCTGGCAGCACTCGTCGCGGTGCAGGCATTCGGCGGACCGCAGGGTTCGACCATCGTGGACGCCCGCGCCGCCGGGCTCCTCGTCGCGATCCTCGCACTGTGTCTGCGAGCGCCGTTCCTGCTGGTGATCGTGCTTGCTGGAGCGACCGCGGCGATCCTGCGGGCGATCGGCTGGGGCTAGGCCCGGGTCTGGTTCAGTGCAGCCGGGGCATCGCCTCGTAGGCGGACCAGATGTGGTGCTCGACCAGATCGGCTGCCTCGGCGGCGGACCGCGCGTCGATGGCGGACATGATCGCGTGGTGCTGACTGCGCAACTGACTGCGCAGCAGGTGCCAGTCGGCCACTTCGTCGAAGCCGCGCATGATCGGTTGCCGCATCGACTCACGGATCGCCACGGTCAGGTCGGTGGCCAGCCGGTTGCCCGCGGCACGCGCGATCGCGACGTGGAACCGGGTGTCGAACCGGTTGAACTCCTCGCGGGTCAGTTCATCGTCGTCCATCGCATTCAGTGCCTCGCGCATCCGGGCACGCGCGCCGTCGTCCGCGTGGGCGCAGGCCAGTGAGGTCGACAAACGCTCGAGCACGACGCGCACCTGCGTGACGTCGCGGGCGGGAAAGTTCGCGAGCGCGACGTGCATGCGCAACATCCGGGTCAGCGCCACGTGTGGTTCGCCGGCAACCATCGTCCCCCCGGTTGCGCCCGCGCCGACGTTGGGACACAGCACCCCGCTGGCCTGCAGGGTGCGGACGCCCTCGCGCACGGCTGCTCGACTGACCCCCAGTTGCGTGGCCAGCTCGCGTTCGGCGGGCAGCATCGATCCACGAACCAGCCGACCGTCGAGGATCCGTTCCTCCACCCAGCCGACGACCACTTCCCATGTCTTGGCCCCCGAAGGCCGTGCGTCATCTTCCGGCATCCGAGCAGCGTAGGCCGTGCCCCGGACGAAGCCGGCAGGCGCCGACGACACGCGAGAGCGGCGAAATGACTTGCCGGTAACCGAAGTGATGCCGCTATGGTGTGCATCACATCCTTGGTCTGACCATTCGGTCGCGTACGGAAGGCTCCCAGATGACGAGCACCTACACCCCACCGCTGGCGCCGGTGGCCGACAGCCTCTGGCTGTCCGCACTGGTGGGTCTGCTGCCCCTCCTCACCGTTTTCATCACGCTCGGCGCACTGCGATGGAAGGCCCACTGGGCCGGCCTGGCGGCGCTGGCCGTCGCGATCCTCGTCGCCGTCCTGGCGTTCGAGATGCCCGTGAACCTCGCACTGCTGTCCGCGTCCGAGGGTGCGGTCTTCGGTCTCTTCCCGATCATGTGGATCGTCTTCTGCGCGATCGTGCTCTACCAGATCACCGTCGTGAGCGGCCGCTTCGACGACCTGCGCGCATCCTTCCACCTCGTCTCGGACGACCCGCGTATCCAGGCGATCATCATCGCCTTCTGTTTCGGTGCGATGCTCGAAGCCCTCGCCGGCTTCGGAGCGCCCGTCGCGATCACCGGAGTCATGCTGATGGCCGTCGGCTTCTCGCCGCTGCGTGCCGCCGCTGTTGCTCTGCTGGCCAACACCGCGCCGGTCGCGTTCGGCGCCGTCGGCACCCCGATCATCACCGCTGGCACGCTCACCAAGATCGACTACAACGAGATCGGCGCGTACGTCGGCCACCAGACGCCGGTCCTGGCCCTGTTCGTCCCGCTCATGCTGGTCGCCCTGGTCGACGGCAAGCGCGGCATGAAGCAGACCTGGCCGATCGCCCTCGTCGTCGGCTTCGCGTTCGCCGTCGCCCAATGGGTTTCGGCCACCTGGATCTCGGTGGAACTGACGGACGTCATCGCCGCACTCGTCGCGCTCGCGGCCGCCGTCATCATGCTGCGCTTCTGGCAGCCGACGGGACGCGACGAGGCGCTCGCCGACCTCGCCGCCGCCCGCAAGCGGGAGCTGGCCTCGGTCGGGTCCGGTTCGGCCGGATCGGGTTCGCTCGCCGATGACGCCGACGCGGACACGGACGACGCAGTCGAGAGCAAGGAGGACATGGACGCCCGCGCTCGCGACCTGACTCCCGGACGCATCGGAATGGCTCTGTTCCCCTACCTGCTGGTCATCGCGGTGTTCGCCGCAGCCAAGCTGATCGAACCCATCAAGGAGTTCCTGGTCGGCACGGACCAGAAGATCGAGTGGCCCGGTCTGCACGGCGAGATCGTCAACGCCGCCGGCAAGGTGTCGTCCACCACGATCTACAACTTCCAGTGGCTCTCCTCCCCCGGCACCCTGCTGCTGATCTGCTCGCTGATCACGGCGCTGGTGTACAAGGTGTCGCTCGGCAAGTGGGCCAAGGAGTTCGGTGAGAGCGCGATCAAGCTGCGCTTCGCCTTCCTCACCGTCGCATCCGTGCTGGCGCTGGCGTACGTGATGAACCTGTCGGGCCAGACGATCACCATCGGCACCTGGATCGCCGGCACCGGTACCGCGTTCGCCTTCCTGTCCCCGATCCTGGGCTGGTTGGGCACCGCAGTCACCGGGTCCGACACCAGCGCGAACGCGCTCTTCGCCACGCTGCAGCAGACGGCCGGGCAGAAGGCAGGCATCGACCCGACCTTGCTGGTCGCGTCCAACTCCTCCGGCGGTGTCGTCGGCAAGATGATCAGCCCGCAGAACCTCACGATCGCCGCCACCTCGGTGGGTCTGCTCGGTCGCGAGTCGGACATCTTCCGCAAGGTCGTGCTCTGGTCGCTCGGTCTGCTCGCGCTCATGTGCATGCTCGTCGGTCTGCAGGCCACCGTCCTGTCGTGGATGCTGCCCTGATGCGAGTCGCACTTTTCGCAACGTGTTTCAACGACACCATGTGGCCCGAAACCCCGAAGGCGACGGTGCGCCTGCTCCGTCGCCTCGGGGTGGACGTCGAGTTCCCCTCGGAGCAGACCTGCTGCGGCCAGATGTTCACCAACACCGGCTACGCCGACGAGGCAATTCCGTTGGCCCGCAAGTTCGTCGACGTGTTCGAGGGCTACGACGCTGTCGTGTCGGTCAGCGGTTCGTGCACCGGTTCGGTGCGTGAGCAGTACGCGGACCTGGCCGCCCGGTCGGGCGACGCCGCGCTCGCCGACGGTGTCGCGAAGGTCGCGCCCAAGACCTACGAACTCTCGGAGTTCCTCGTCGACGTGCTCGGCGTGACGGACGTCGGTGCGTACTTCCCACACCGGGTCACCTACCACCCGACCTGCCACTCGTTGCGCATGCTGAAGGTGGGCGACAAGCCGCTGCAACTCCTTCGGCAGGTTCGAGGCATCGACCTGGTCGAACTACCCGCTGCCGACGAGTGCTGCGGCTTCGGCGGCACGTTCGCGATGAAGAACGCCGACGTGTCGGTGGCGATGGGCAGCGACAAGGTGCGCCGCATCCGCGACACCGAGGCCGAAGTGGTCGTCGCCGGAGACAATTCCTGCCTCGCCCATATCGGTGGGTTGCTCGGTCGCCAGCGTTCCGGCGTCCGCACCCTGCACCTGGCCGAGATCCTCGCCTCGACGGACGGAGATGTCTTATGAGCGCCCCCCTTGCGAAGACCACGCCGACCTTCGTCGGGATGCCGAAGTTCCCGGCCATGGCCAAGGACGCTCTGGCCAACACCCAGCAGCGGCGCAACCTGCTACACGCCACGCACACGATCCGTGCCAAGAGAGCGTCCGTGGTCGAGGAGGTGTCGCAGTGGGAAGCGTTGCGGCTCAACGGTGCCGACGTGAAGGACGAGGTGCTCGCCAACCTCGACAGCTACTTGCTGCAGTTCGAGGAGAAGCTCACCGAGCGCGGTGCGACCGTGCACTGGGCACGTGATGCCGAAGAGGCCAACCGCATCGTGCTCGACCTGGTTCGCGCCGAGGGTGTCGACGAGGTCGTCAAGGTGAAGTCGATGGCCACCCAGGAGATCGAGCTCAACGAGGCGCTCGAGGCTGCGGGAATCGATGCGTGGGAGACCGACCTGGCCGAACTCATCGTCCAGTTGGGCCACGACCGTCCTTCGCACATCCTGGTGCCGGCGATCCACCGCGGCCGCGCCGAGATCCGGGAGATCTTCCGCCAAGAGATGGGCAAGGTCGGCCGCCCTGCCCCTGAAGACATGACCGACTCTCCACGCGAACTCGCCGAGGCAGCGCGGTTGCACCTGCGGGAGAAGTTCCTGCGGGCCAAAGTCGCGATCTCCGGAGCAAACTTCGCGATCGCCGACACCGGCACACTCGTGGTACTGGAGTCCGAGGGCAACGGACGCATGTGCCTGACCCTGCCCGAGACCCTGATCAGCGTCGTCGGCATCGAGAAGGTGCTGCCGACCTGGGAGGACCTCGGCACGTTCATGCAGTTGCTCCCGCGCTCCTCGACCGGTGAACGGATGAACCCGTACACGACGATGTGGACCGGCCCGGCCGAAGGTGACGGGCCCCAGAACGTGCACGTCGTGTTGATCGACAACGGACGCACGCGCGTACTGGCGGACGAGGTCGGACGGCAGGCGCTGCGCTGCATCCGCTGCTCGGCCTGCCTCAACGTCTGCCCGGTGTACGAACGCGCCGGTGGCCACGCCTACGGCTCGGTCTACCCCGGACCCATCGGCGCGGTGCTCACGCCGCAGCTGCGCGGTACATCGAGTGCGATCGACCAGTCGTTGCCGTACGCGTCCAGCCTCTGCGGTGCGTGTTTCGAGGTGTGCCCGGTGCGCATCGACATCCCGCGCCTGTTGGTGAAACTGCGCACGCAGGTCGTCGACGAGCACCGTGGGCACAATTCCGTGGAGTCCAGGACGATGCAGGCAGCGGCATGGATGTTCGCCGACAGCCGCCGCTTGGCGAAGGCACAGAAGGCATCCACGTTGGGTGGGAAGTTGTTAGGTCGCCGGACAGCCCTGGGGGCACTCCCCTGGCCCGCGTCCTCGTGGAGCAGCGCTCGCGACGTGCCCGTGCCACCCAAGGAGACGTTCCGGCAGTGGTGGGACCGTACCGGTGGAGGTCAGGCATGAGCAGCGCACGCGAAGAGATCCTCGGCCGCATCAGGTCGACGCAAACGGGTTCGGCTGCAACGGTTTCGGTGGCTCCCGCTCCTGCCACGGAGCCGATGGAGACCGAGGCCATGCTTGATCTGTTCGTGGAGAACATGCGCGACTACCGGGCGATCGTGCGTGAGGTGTCGGTCGACGGCATCGCTGCGGCCGTGGACGCGGTGCTGGCCGAACACGGTTGCCACACGGTCGTCGTCCCGCCGGATCTACCGCCCGAAGTAGCACCCACGTCCATCGAGACGACCGTCGACGATGATCTGTCGGCGACGGCACTCGACGACATCGCCGCAGTGGTGACCACGTCGAGCGTCGGCATCGCGGTCACCGGAACCATCGTGCTGGACCACTGCGCCTGTCAGGCCCGACGAGCACTGTCGCTGGTGCCGGACGTGCACATCTGCGTCGTGCATGCCGATCAGGTGGTGACCTCTGTGCCGGAGGCGATCACCCGGCTGCGAGCGTCCGTGGAAGCAGGGCGTCCGCTCACCTGGATCAGCGGCCCGAGCGCCACCTCCGACATCGAGTTGAACCGGGTCGAAGGAGTGCACGGGCCTCGCAACCTCGAGGTCATCCTCGTGCGCTGATCCGATCGGTGTTGCCCGTCGGTTGCGGGTCCTCGGCTTCGGCCGGGGACCCGCTGCGTTGGCGCCGAGCGAGCAGCCAGCGGACCAGTTCGATGAGAGCCGAGACCGCGATCGCCAGACCGAGGCCGAGCGCGAGTCCTTTGAGTGGTTCCTGCTCGAAGGCGTGGCCGCCGATGTAGCCCATCAGCGTGCCGTGCAGTGCCCACGCCGTCACCCCGATCGCGTCGAACATGGCGAACCGCACTCGTGGATAACGCATCGCACCGAAGACGACCGTGGTGGCGATGCGTCCCCAGGGAATGAACCGGCCGATGACCAGGGCCATGCCACCACGGGAATCCAGCAACCGCTTCGCGCCGGCGATCGCCCTACCGCGGCGGGTGTGCTGCGGGATTCGATCGATCTTGCCGGCTGCGGCCCGACCGATCGAATACGCGACGTGGTCGCCTGCCATCGCCCCGGCGCCCGCGCAGAGCATGATCAGAATCAGGTTCGGTGAGCCCGTCGATCCCGCGTACACACCGGCCATGATCAACGGCGCTTCGCTGGGGAAGATGGGCACGATCGCATCGACCAGGGAGATGACGGCGATCAGCGGGTAGATCCACAGCGACCCCATGAGGTCGCCGAGGGCATTCAGCAGACCGTCGAACATCGTGTCCCCATGGGCGGACGCTACCCCCGTCGAGCAACATCCAGTTGAACGACATGTGGCCGGGACGGGTCACAGACCCAGGAAGTTCTCCAGACCGACGGTCAGACCCGGGTGCTTGCCGACCTCCCGGACACCGGTGAGGACGCCCGGCATGAAGCTGATCCGGTCGAACGAGTCGTGCCGGATCGTCAGCGCCTCACCGACTCCGCCGAACACGACCTCCTGATGCGCCACGCGTCCGCGCAGACGCAGCGCGTGCACCGGGACGCCGTCGACGACGGCTCCGCGGGCACCGTCCGGGTCGTGCTCGGTGGCGTCCGGGACGTCGCCCAGACCTGCCTCGCGCCGTGCCTCAGCGATGATCCGGGCCGTCCGCGCGGCGGTGCCGGACGGCGCGTCCACCTTGTCGGGGTGATGGGTCTCGACGACCTCCACGGACTCATAGAACCGGGCCGCCTGCTCGGCGAACGACATCATCAGCAGCGCGCCGATGGCGAAGTTCGGCGCGATGAGCACGCCGACCTCCGGTTGCTGCGCCAACTCCTTCTCCAACGCGGCGAGCTTCTCCTCGTCCCAACCGGTCGTGCCGACCACGGCATGGACTCCCTCACGGACGCAACGGGCGATGTTCGCCGCTGACGCCGACGGAACGGTCAACTCCACAGCAACCTGGGCTCCGCCGAGGTCACCGAGGTCGTCGCCCTGGTCGAAGGTGCCCACGAGTTCGAGGTCGACGGCGTCCTGCACCGCCTGCACCGCCTGGGAACCCATGCGGCCCGAAGCACCGATCACTGCCACCTTGATGCGCTCAGTCACCCGGCAACCCTAGGCGGTGACACCCCGGACTCTGCAAGACTGTCCACTTCGCACACGAAGGGGAACGCGAGGATGCTCGACTCGGACGCGTACGACGCGATCGTGCTGGCCGGCGGCCGTGGATCACGGCTCGGCCTGGTCGACAAGGCGACACTCGACGTCGGTGACGGTCCACTCCTGGACGGAGTGCTGAAGGCGGTCGACAGCGCACGCAATGTCGTCGTCGTCGGCCCGCCTCGCGACCTGCCGCCGAGCGTGCACCAGATTCGGGAGGACCCCGTCTTCGGCGGACCGGCTGCCGCAACGGTCACCGGTCTGCGCAAACTCGAGGGCGAACGCGCACCGTGGACGCTGGTGCTCGCCTGTGACCTGCCGTTGGCGCGGGAGGCCGTGCCGCTGTTGCTCGCCGGCCGCGATCGCGATGGCTGCGTGCTGGCCGACGGCCGCGGGCATACCCAATGGGTCGCAGGTGTGTACCGCACCGAGCCGCTCGTGCAGGCCGCGTCAGCCCTGCACGATCCCACCGACAAATCGATGCGCGCCCTCTTCGGCGGCATCGACGTCACCGCGATCGAAGCGCCCAACCGCGTCTGCGAGGACGTCGACACCTGGGACCAGGTCGCCTCCTGGAACGACTACTTCATCGAAGGAGATCCTGATGACTGACGACAAGCCCGCCGAACCCACCCGCAAGGAGCAGCAGGAATGGCTGCGCGCGGTGTGCGTCGAGATCGGTGTCGACCCGGATCTGCTGGATGTCGGACTCGTGCTTGACGTCACCAAGGAGGTGGCGCACCGCTTCGTGCGGCCGATGGCGCCGGTGAGCTCGTACGCACTCGGGATCGCCGTCGGGTTGGCGGCTGCCTCCGGGGGGCCGGTGGATCAGAAGGCGATCGCCGACAGGATCGTCGACATGCTTCCCCCTGCATCCGACTGACCGGATCTCAGCGCCCTCGGGCGCGAACCCTGGTGAGCGAGAACGCTGTCGGGGTCACTCCGTTGTATCGGAGCGCCGTTTCCTTGACGACCTTCAATGACCGGTCACGAGCAACGACATCGGCGAACCGGCGCTTGTCGTCGGTGATGACCACCGCCCGCCCGTCCTGAGTCAGCACTCGACCCAGTTCCCGCACCAGGCCGGGGTACAACGTGTCGTTCTCCTGGTTCGAACCGATCCGCTTGCCGAACGGGACATCGGAGACGACCCGATCGACGGACGCGTCCGCCAGGTCGAGGTAGGTGGCGTCCCCCTCTTCGGCGAACACCCGGTCCTTCAGACCGAACGTGCGAATATTGTTGCGTGCCAATGCGATCGACTCGGGGCTGAGGTCGACGATCAATCCGCGCCCGTCTCGTCCGATCGCGTCCACGATGGGGATCGTGCCGACACCACCGCACGGGTCGAGCAGCGCCATTCCGGGCTGCAGTTTCGCCAAACGCAGCACGCCGGCCGCGACCGACGGCGGAGTGGTTGCGGGAAGACGCTCCATCGCACCGAACCGGGCTGCCCAGGCGAGCGGGCCGATCTCGGCTCGATTCGTCCCAGGAACAAGGTTGACCTGCCAGTCCCCCGGTTCATTGCGCCATCCGGTCTGATGTCCGACCGCCCGGACGATCCCATCCCGTACGCTGGAGTCCTTCTCATGGACCCGGAACGCGACGTCGCCGTCGAATCCGGCCGCGCGGCAAAGCTTTTCAGCATCTTCCAGCGGCACTCCGGGCGACCAGGACATGGCCACCCTGTCGACCATGGGGTTCGAGCGAACCACATCGATCTCGTCCACGGTGACTGTCAATTCACCCTCGCCGCTGACGACCGCTCGGGCGCCCGCCTGCTGCAGGTCGCCGCGCAGGAGGTCTTCGAGGCCGACGGCACAGGTGACGATCAGATGCATCCCCCCATCTTCGCCGAGTGGCCGGGCCATGAACCACCGGCCGGGCTATATCCCGGCCACCAGGTCATAGCCCGGCCACTCGACAAGACGGTGTCAATCGATGAGAACCGTTGCGACGCGCACGAGCCCCGGGTTGTCGTAATCGTCACCCTCGACGTCACCACGGGCCCAGGTGAGCAGCAACCGCGGACCGAGTACCTCGACGCGGGCCAGGTTGTTGTCGAACCACGGACCGTGGGTGGTCTCCCAGTCGAAATCGGGCTTCTTGACCTTGGGGAACTTGTTGACCAGCGAGCGCATCGGGCCGCCCATCCAGCCCGCGAGCGTGCCCTGCAGCATGCGGACGTGGCGCGGCAGCGGGTTGCGGATCGGCGAGCAGACGGCCTGGACGATCTTGGACTCGATCGGCTCGCGGGTCCTGGTGACCTCGTTGACGTAGGAGTTGTGGACGTCGCCGGACAGGAAGGTGATCGTGGCGGGCGCCTTGCCGCGCTCGCCGCGCGCCACCTGCATCACCATCTGCGAGACGTCGCGAAAGGACTTCTCGAACGCGGCCCAGTGCTCGAGGTCGACGGCCTGCCGCACCTTCTCACCGAGCTTCGCCAGGCGAGGACGGTCACCCTGCGCCCAGGTCTCGTTCATCGACTCCAGGTCGTGGATTCCGGTCGGGAGCAGGAACGGCAAGGACGATCCGATGAACAGGTGCTGGCAGTCGCCGCGCATCTGCTCGTCGAGCCAGGCGAGTTCGTCGGCGTCGAGCATCGCCCGGTGGTCCGGACGCAGGTCGCGCGCCGCCCGTGAATCGATCACGATGACGCGGGACTCCCCCAGGCCACGGGTGAACGAGAAGCGGTACGTGGTGGGGTCCTTGTCGACCTCCTCACCGAACGCGTCGACGACCTCCGTGAGGTCGAGCTCGCTCGAATCGCGGTGTGCAGCAATGATCTTCCAGATCTTGTCGTCCTGCAGCGCCTCGTGGTCGAGGTTGCCGGCGTGCTGATAGATCCAGTACGAACCGAGGGCGCCGACGATGCGCTCGTGCCACCACGACTTCTTGTTCATCTCCTCGTGCCAGGCGGCCGAGGTGTTCCAGTCGTCACGGACGTCGTGGTCGTCGAAGATCATCGCGCTCGACAGCGTGGACAGCAGCCACCGGTTGGCCGGTTCGGTCCAGGCGAGGCGGTAGAGCTCGGCGTACTCGATGAAGTCCTTGACCTCCTCGCCGGGCGGGTCGTCGAGGCCTCGCCGCTTCTCGATGAAGTCGCGCATCTGCGGCGAGGTGTCGTCGGCGTACAACTGGTCACCGAGGAAGAGAACGAAGTCGGGCCAGTGGTCGGGGTTGCGCCGCATCTCGTACGCATACGAACGCATCGCGTCGACGCCGTGCAGGTCGGTGCCCTCCTTGTCGTGCGACACCGAGGTGCGGCACGAACCGAACAGGAAGGACGCGTCCTTGGCGGGGTCGAGCGTTGCGATCCGGCTCGGCGGGAACTCGCTGTCGGCTTCGGGCCAGACCTGCTGGTCGCCGAGATCGACCGAATAGTCCTGGATGCTGGCCGGCTCGAGGCCGTCGACGAGCACGATCGCGTAGTGGTGTCCGTGCGCGGAGAAGGTCTGACACGACCACTCGCGCCCCTCGCTGCGAACGGTCACCCGGCAATGCTCGTCGGTCTCGACGAAGATCGTCGCGTTCGTCTCGCCCACATAGCGCAGGACGGGACCAAGAACCAATGAAGCCATGCCCTCATCCCACCACTTGAAGGGCCTGGAACGGCTGCCCGGGACCGGCGAGTCCGTCACGCCTCTACACCCGAAGTTCAGCGTTCCGGTCGCCATCACGACCGGAACCGGCGTCGTTCAGCCGACCGGATCGCCCAGCACCGGACCGTCGGTGTTCGGCTTCCAGCCGAGCGCCGGCGCGACATGTTCGGCGAACGAACGCAGCACGTGCAGGTTGTACTCGACGCCCAGCTGAGCCGGGATGGTCAACATCAGGGTGTCGGCCGACATCACCGCCGCGTCGTCGCGCAGTTGTTCGATGAGCACGTCCGGCTCGGCGGCATAGGTCTTGCCGAACGTCGAGCGGAAGCCGTCGATCACACCGACCTGGTCGGCGCTGTCGCCCGATCGCAGACCGAAGTACATCTGGTCCTGCGCGTTCATCAACGGAAAGACGCTGCGGCTCACCGAGACTCGCGGCGTCCAGTCGTGCCCGGCGGCCTTCCACGCAGTGCGGTAGCGATCGATCTGCTCCGCCTGCAGGTCACCGAACGCCTGGCCGGTGGCCTCGGTGAGCAGGGTGGAACTCATCAGGTTCACGCCCTGTGCCGCAGCCCACTCGGCGGTGTCACGGCTACCCGCTCCCCACCAGATCCGACGGTCCAGCCCCGGTGCGTGCGGTTCGATGCGCAACTTCTGGCCGGGACCGAACTGGGCCGGGTCGGCGTCGGCCACCGGCACGCCACGTACGGCGTCCATGAAACGTTCGAACTTCGGACGCGCGATGTCGGCGCCGCGGGGGTCGGCGGAACCGGTGTACCCGAACGCCTCCCAGCCGCGCAGCGCCGGTTCGGGTGACCCACGACTCACGCCCAGCGCCACCCGGCCGTCCGACAGCAGGTCCAGGGCCGCCGCTTCCTCCGCGAGGTAGAGCGGGTTCTCGTAGCGCATGTCGACGACGCCGGTGCCCACCTCGATGTTGTCGGTGCGCGCAGCGATGGCGCTCAGCAGGGGCATCGGGGACGCCGCCTGCTTGGCGAAGTGGTGCACGCGAAAGTACGCGCCGTTGACGCCGATCTTGTCGGCACCGACCGACAACTGCACGGCCTGCTGCAACATCTCGCGGGCTTCGTAGCCGGAGAAGCCGTAGTGGCCGAAACTCAAGAAACCGAAAGCCTTCATGGATAGGACAACCACGGGCTGGTCGTTGCTGTTCCAAGGTCCTGCCCGACTACGCGCGGGGCAGCAGGAACCTCGTCCCACTACCGAGCACCGATGGCTTTCCACTGTCGGGAACTGCGAGCAGCAGCATCAACACAGCAGGGCGGCGCAGGCTGTGGGTGGGTTGCGTCGACCCATTCATCACTTTGGCGACCTCAGGGCTGAACCAGAGCTCGTACTTGTCGGACGCAGCCGTCCAGTCGCAGTCGAGGGTGACCATGGCGAGCGTCATGGCCCCGGTTCGTTGCATCCGAACCGCCTGGGTGCCGACCAGCGTGGCCTTGCGCGCATCCGATCGAGCCCGGTCGCCCCAGCCTGCACAGTCGTAGCTGATCCGCACCCGGTCGGTAGCCGGAATGTCCTTCTGACCACCCACGAAGCCGAACTCGCGCACCCTCTTCAGTTGCGAGGCATCGGCGAAGTCCGCTGAGTTGCCGTTGCCGATCGCGTACAGAGAGTTCGAGATGGCGTTGGCCACTGCCTGCTTGTGCGTGCCCGAGAGCGGGGTCACCGCGCCCGGACTCGGCGGCTTCGACCCACCGTCCGATCCCGCCGTCGCGAACAACTTCCACCCCGTGGTGCCCGACCCGGACTGCCAGGCGCTGTACGCCACAGACGACTCGCCCTTGCTGTTCGCGTGCTTGTCGGCGCGGTGGCGAACCGTCAGCATCCACCGTCCTTGACCGTCCTGGTCGGTTCCTCCGCCGAGCCAGGCATCGGCTTGCGAGGGTTGCGTCGATGCGCCGCTCACGGACGGCCCCTTGACCTTGCCGGCGTCCATGGACGCCTTACGGAAGGCCGTATCGAAGGCATCGGCCGCCAGGAGGCCGGCGGCGTTCGCGCGGGACCAGCCGGAAGGGTCACCCTCGAGGTGCTTGTCGATGGCTGCGTCGTTGCGCTTGTCGTAGTCGGCCAGCACAGCCTTCACCTGCGACCCGGACAGATGCGGCTGCGGTGGGTCCTCGTCACCGTCGTCGAACCGGACGAAGCTGCGGTGGATCGGTCGCTGACCTGTTGGCCCGAGCAGGCGCCGACGAGCAACGCCGTGGCGGCGACGGCCCCGAGTCGGATTGCGTGACGTGCCATGGTGTCCCCTCTCGACTGGAGGCTTCACCATGGGACACCTGCGCGGGGTGTCGCCGATTTCCACAGGTAAGCACTTCGTAAAGTCTGTCGGCCGACTCGTAGGGGACAATGGTTTCGTGATGGGAGCGAGGAACAAGCGCATCGCGGCCCGCGGTGTCGCCGTCGCCACAGCCGGCCTTGCTGCCGCCATCGCGTGGTCCTCCTCTGCGGAGTCGAATGCCGGACTCACCGGTCGCTCCTGGACGCTCACCTCGGTCACCGAACCCGGCTCTCCCAGTCAGGACGCGTCCGGCTCCGGCGCGCGAATCCAACTGAGCGGCAACAACATCGAGGGCAGCGACGGCTGTGCACCGTTCAGGGGCAAACTCGTGGAGAAGGCGGGCGCTCGCTATTCGACGGACGCCGTCGCGATGGCGACGGTCGCCTGCCTCAACCCACAGGCCGGCAAGGGCGCCTCGATCGAGGCGATGAACGCGTTGCTGGGCACGGAAAACTTCTCCCTCACCTCCAAGGACGGACGCCTGGTTGCGACGACGGACGACGGCTGGCGCCTGGTGTTCGACCGCCGCTGACCGCAGCCGCCCACGCACGACGAAGGCCGCCGACCCTTTCGGATCGACGGCCTTCGCCTGGAGTGAGGATCACTCGGAGTCGGAGTCCGACCCCTCGTTGTTGTCACCGTTGTTGTCACCCTCGTCGTTCTTGCGGCCACGTCCGCGACCACCACGACGGCGACGGCGACGCTCGCCCTCACCATCGCCCGACTCGTCCGAGGAGCCCTCGGCGTCGGCGTGGTTGTCGCCCTTGACCTCGTCGGCCTGGGTGTCGACCTGAGCTTCGGACCGGTCATCGGACGCCGGAGCGTCGGCAACCGGGCCGGCGGCGGCGTCCGGCACATCGGACGAAGCGGCCGGGGCCGAGTCGTCGGAGGAACCTGCAGCCTCGACCACGGCAAGCGAGAGCTTGCCGCGCGGGTCGATCTCCTTGAGCTCGACCTGGACCTTCTGGCCGATCTTCAGGACGTCGTCCACCGAGTCGATGCGCTTGCCACCGACGAGCTTGCGCACCTCGGAGATGTGCAGCAGACCGTCCTTGCCCGGCGTCAGGGAAACGAACGCACCGAAGGTGGTCGTCTTGACGACGGTGCCCAGGAAGCGCTCGCCGACCTCGGGCATCTGCGGGTTGGCGATCGCGTTGATCGCCGCGCGCGCAGCCTCGGCCGACGGACCATCGGTCGCACCGATGTAGACGGTGCCGTCGTCCTCGATGGAGATGTCGGCACCGGTGTCCTCCTGGATCTGGTTGATCATCTTGCCCTTCGGGCCGATGACCTCACCGATCTTGTCGACCGGCACCTTCACCGCGATGACGCGCGGAGCGAACGGCGACATCTCGTCGGGAGCGTCGATCGCCTCGTTCATCACGTCGAGGATGTGCAGGCGCGCGTCGCGGGCCTGGGTCAGCGCACCGGCGAGCACGTCGGCGGGGATGCCGTCGAGCTTGGTGTCGAGCTGGATCGCGGTGACGAACTCCTTGGTACCGGCGACCTTGAAGTCCATGTCACCGAAGGCGTCCTCGGCACCGAGGATGTCGGTCAGCGCGGCGTACTGCACCTCGCCGTCGACCTCTGCGGAAACCAGACCCATGGCGATGCCGGCGACCGGGGCGCGCAGCGGCACACCGGCGTTCAGCAAAGACAGGGTGGACGCGCAGACCGAGCCCATCGAGGTCGAACCGTTGGAGCTGAGCGCCTCGGAGACCTGACGGATGGCGTACGGGAACTCCTCGCGGGTCGGCAGCACCGGCATGAGCGCACGCTCTGCCAGGGCGCCGTGACCGATCTCGCGGCGCTTGGGCGAACCTACGCGGCCGGTCTCACCGGTCGAGTACGGCGGGAAGTTGTAGTTGTGCATGTAGCGCTTGCGGGTCACCGGCGAAAGGGTGTCGAGCTGCTGCTCCATGCGCAGCATGTTCAACGTGGTGACACCCATGATCTGGGTCTCGCCGCGCTCGAAGATGGCCGAGCCGTGAACGCGCGGGAGCACCTCGACCTCGGCCGAGAGCGCACGGATGTCCTTCAGGCCACGGCCGTCGATGCGCACCTTGTCGCGCAGGATGCGCTCGCGGACGAGCTTCTTCTGCAGCGAACGGAACGCAGCGGAGATCTCCTTGTCGCGGCCCTCGAACGGACGGCCTTCGCCGCCCAGGTCGGCCTTCAGCGAGTCCTTGATCTCGTCGAGTCGGTGCTCGCGCTCCTGCTTGTCACCGATCTGCATCGCAGCTTCGGTGTCGGCGAGGCCGGCCTGCTCGACAGCCTTGTAGGCGTCGTCCTGGTAGTCCAGGAACAGCGGGAACTCCTGCACCTCCTTGGCAGCCTTCGAAGCAAGCTCCGACTGCGCCTCACAGAGCACGCGAATGAAACCCTTGGCGGCCTCCAGACCCTGGGCGACGACCTCTTCGGTCGGCGCCTGAGCACCCTGGTTCTTCACCAGGTCCCAGGTGGACTCGGTCGACTCGGCCTCGACCATCATGATCGCGACGTCGTCGCCGACGACCCGACCGGCGACGACCATGTCGAAGGTCGAGCGTTCGATGTCGGAGAAGTTGGGGAACGCAACCCACTGACCCTCGATCAGCGAGACGCGGGTGGCACCGATCGGGCCGGAGAACGGCAGACCGGAGATCTGGGTCGACGCCGACGCACCGTTGATCGCCAGCACGTCGTACTGGTGGTCGGGGTTCAACGACAGCACCGTGATGACGACCTGGACCTCGTTGCGCAGACCCTTGACGAAGGCCGGACGCAGCGGGCGGTCGATCAGACGGCAGGTGAGGATCGCGTCGGTCGAGGGACGACCCTCGCGACGGAAGAAGCTGCCGGGGATCTTGCCGGCGGCGTACATGCGCTCTTCGACGTCGACCGTCAGCGGGAAGAAGTCGAACTGGTCTTTCGGTTGCTTGCCGGCCGCGGTGGTCGACAGCAGGGTGGTCTCGTCATCGAGGTAGCAGAGCACTGCTCCAGCGGCCTGCTTGGCGAGGCGTCCGGTCTCGAACCGGACCGTACGAGTGCCGAACTTGCCGTTGTCGATGGTGGCTTCGGCGAACGTGATTTCTGGACCCTCCATGTGGGCCCTCCTGTTCTTCTCAATCTCGTCGCACATCGTCGTTGTGTGCGAACGGGCTTTCTTCTCAAGGGGATCGGGTGAGGCGACGCATTCGGTACGTCCTACCTCGCGGCCGGTCCCCTCCTACGCGACAAGGCGATCCACCCGCAGGTGGATCGCCTCGTGACGCAAGTCTTCAATTATCGGCGCAGGCCCAGACGCTTGATCAGCGAACGGTAACGCTCGATGTCGATCTCCTCGAGGTAACGCAGCATGCGCTTGCGCTGACCCACCAGGAGCAGCAGACCACGACGGCTGTGGTGGTCGTGCGGGTGCTGGCGCGAGTGCTCGGTGAGCTCACGAATGCGCTCGGTGAGCAGTGCGACCTGCACCTCGGGCGAACCGGTGTCGCCTGCGGCGCTGCCGTACTCGGCAACGATCTCGGCCTTACGGGCGGTGGTGAGTGGCATGTTGAGGCGACTACCTTTCGTCATGTTGTTGCGCGGTGCACCTGGGCTTGTTCACCAGGGCGCTCTGGATCCGCGGCCGTTGGACGGCATTGCCAAAGGTACCAGCGGCCCGGCGTCCCGCCCTAATCGGCGAGGCTCGTCGGTCGACCGAACGCTGCCTTGCGGGACGCGCGACGCAGGGTGAGCAGGATCGGATGTCCGGTGAGGGCGATCAGGACGGACGTGGTGATCGCGCGGCCGAGGTCCCAGCCGAGGGACGTGGCCAGGTTGAACGCCAGGAAGTGCTTGAGGTTGGTCAGCAGCGGACCACCGGGAACGACCGAGATCGCGGGCTCCCCGGTCGTGCCGAGGGGCCAGAAATAGAAGTTCAGGATCCAGCCGTACAGCAGGCTGGAGATGATTCCGTAGCCGATCAGCATGAAGATCTCCGCCCGTCCGCGCAGCGGTGGCAGCAGACCGGCGCCGAGCGCGATCCACCCCGCCCCTAGCATCTGGAAGGGCAGCCAGGGACCGATGCCCGCGGTGAGGATCGCCGAGGCGAACATGCTCGTACATCCGAGGACGAAGCCGAAGCCGGCGCCGAAGACCCGTCCGGACAGCACCAGCAGGAAGAACATCACCTCGATGCCCCCGGTGCCGGCGCCGAGCGGCCGCATCATCGCGTCGACGGCCGACAGCACACCGAGCATCGCGATCGCTTTGGAGTCGATGCCGCCCTCGCTCACCTCCGACAACACGACCGCCAGCAGGAGCGGGAGCATCAGTGCGAACAGCAACGGAGCATCATTGGTGTGCGAGGCGAGCGTCGAGTCGGCCGTGATGAACAACGGCCACGCGAACCCGATCACGCCCACGATGCTGACCAGCGCGATCGCGAGCGCGGAGCGCGGACGCAACGGGATCGCCTTCGCGCGACCGCTGGGTACATGCGTGGTGGTGGCCGTCATGAGCGCGCGCGCCTGACCTGGTCGACGGTCAGCAACGGCAACGGCGCCAGGATCTTGGCCATCTGAGGCGCGAACGCAGGCGAGCCGAGCAGTACGTCCGAGGTCGTTCCGGACGCGACCACGTCGCCATCGGCCATGAAGATCACGTCGTCGGCCGTTTCGGCGATGAACTCGACATCGTGGCTGGACACGAGTACGGCCTGGCCACGATCGGCGCACGTCCGCAGCGTCGCGCGCAGGGCCGCCTTGGCGGCGTAGTCGAGGCCGCGCGTGGGTTCGTCCAGCAGCACGACCGAGGGTCGGGCGGTCAATTGGACGGCGAGCACGAGAGCCAGGCGCTGACCTTCGGAAAGGTCGCGCGGGTGCCGGTCGAGGACGATGTCGGGCACCATCTCGCGCAGCAGGCGCTCGCAGGTGCCCGACGGTGCGTCGCTCTCGGCGTCCGCCTGAGTGCACTCAGCGCAGACCGTGTCGAGATAGAGCAGGTCACTCGCACTCTGCGGCACCAACCCGACACGCGAGCGGCGTTGCGGCACAGCGATCTTGGACGGTTCGACCCACGTTCCGTCGGCGTCGACAGTCACCGTGCCGGACGCCGGACGGGTGGCTCCCTGCAGCGCCCACATCAGCGTGGACTTGCCGCACCCGTTACGCCCCATGAGTGCGGTGATGCCGCCTCGACGCAGTTCCAGGTCAACATCGTTCACCGCGGTGAAGTCGCCGTAGGTGACGCGAATTCCCTTGGCACGCAGGGCGACCGGACCGCTGGTGAGGTTCGCGGGTGGCTCCAGGTCGTCGTGTTGTTCGAGTTCGGTGTGCAGTCCGCGTGCTTTGCGCCGCGCGTCCCGCACCGACAGCGGCAAGGGTGACCAGCCCTGGTCACGTCCGAGTTCGACGACGGGCGGCGCGACCGTGGCGGTGCGCATGATCTCGGCGGGCTCCCCCACCTCGACCAGCCCGTCCCGCGTGACGTGGATGAGCGTGTCGGCGTACTGCAGCACGCGCTCGATGCGGTGCTCGGCCATGACAACCGTGACCGACAGGTCGTGCACCAGCCGGGTGATCGTCGCCAGCACGTCCTCGGCTCCGGTGGGGTCGAGCGCGGAGGTCGGTTCGTCGAGCACGAGCACCTGGGGCTGCAGGGTCAGCACGCTGCCGATGGCGACACGTTGTTGCTGTCCCCCGGACAGGTCACGCAGCGCCAGATGCCGCAGGTCGGCGATGCCGAGCAGGTCGAGCGTCTCCTCGACGCGCTTGCGCATCACCTGCTGCGGGATGCCGAATTGCTCCATCCCGTAGGCGAGTTCCTCCTCGACGGTGTCGGTGACGAACCCCGCGAGCGGGTCCTGCCCGACATACCCGATGAGGTCGGCCATCTCCCGCGGCAGATGGTCGCGGGTATCACGTCCGTGTACCCGCACGTGCCCGGTGAGCAGTCCGCCGGTGAAGTGCGGCACGAGTCCGTTGATCGCGCCGAGCAGCGTCGACTTGCCCGACCCGGTGCGTCCGACGAGCACCGCGAGTTCACCTTGTTCCAGTTCGATGCTCACATCGCGTACTGCGGGTGTGGGTTCGTCGGCGTAGGTGATGGTGACGCGGTCGAACTCGATCGCCGGGAAGCTCATGAGATCTCCTGCATCTGCTGGTGCTGTCGGGGTCCCCGCTTGGGTTTGGGCGGCAGCGGCGGGGTGACGAAGGCCGGCAACGCCGCCACGAGCAACCCGAGCACCGCAGTGAGCGGCACGAGCGGGGTGCCGAGGGTCGGTTCGAGCGGCATGATCGTCGCGAGCGGGTTTCGTTCCAGCGCAACGATCATCGCGACCAGAGCGGTGACCCCGCACAGCGACACGATCGTCTCGGCGGACTTCCACGGATCCGACCGGTACACCGAACGCGGCACCCGACGTCCGCCCCACCAGACCGCGAGCGCGCCGAGCACGAGGCCGGCCACGGTCGCGACCGTCGCCCACAGCGGGATGGCCTGGTCACCGCGATCGTCGAGCAGTCCGTAGAGCCCGACACACACCGCCATCAGCCCGCCGAGCGACAGCACTCCGACGAGGCGGCGGTCACGATGGCTCACCGAGTGGCGGGTGCCGAAGCCGCGTGAGTCCATCGAGGCAGCCAGCAACAACGAACGGTCGAGGGTGTCCTGCAGGACCGGGAGCGCGATCACGCGCAGGGCACGCACCCCCTTGACCGAGGTCCCGCGAAGTTCTCGCGCCCGTGCGACACGCTTGGCGCTCTCGGCCAGTTGCGGGACGACGGTGAGCGCGATGACGACCGCGGTCCCTATGTCCCGGACGGCAGCGGGCAGCGCGCGCAGCAGCCGCCGCGGGTTGGCGAGCGCGTTGGCGGCGCCGAAGCAGAGCAACATGGTCGCCAGGCGCAGGCCCTCACACAATGCCGCGATGAGGTCTTCCAGCGGGATCGGGCCGAGCAACTGGATACCCGCAGCCCAGGACGGAAGGTCGACCGTCGGCAGGGTCACCAGGATCGTCGGGCCGGTCTTGGATCCGATCAGTACGAACAGCACCATGCGGGTGACGATGACGAACAGTCCCAGCCAGGCGTACATCGTGAACGATCTCGCCCACGGTGCGTCCGGACGGCGCGCGATCACGACGAGGACGACGACGGTGAGGGCCAGGAGCAGGAGCACCGGGTTGGTCGTGCGGGTGACCGCTGCCGCGAGGCAGCATGCCCACAGCCACCAGGCGCCCGGGTGTACGAACCGGGCAGCCTGGGCCGACGACCGACCCGGTGTGCTCACTCCTGCGGTCGACGGCGCAGCGCCAGCACACCCGCCAGGCCGGCGAGCGCGACCGTGGCACCACCGCCGATCACCAGGCCGAGGTTCGTGCCGCCGCCGCCACCGGAGTTCGTGCGCTGCGAGGCCGCGACCTCGGTGCGCTGCCCAGTCGCCGCCGGGCCATCAACGCTGGAGGTGGCCGACGGCTGGGTCGAGGCAACCGATGACGGCTGCGCACTGGACGCGGACGTCTTGTCAGCGGCACTCGAACTCACCGTCGCCGACGTGGATCCCTTGGGTGAATTCGACTGTGCCGCAGCGCTCTTCGAAGCCCTCGAGGACGCCGAAGCGCTCTGCTTCGGCGAGGCCGCGGACGCTGTCGAGCTCGGCTGCGTTCCCGCCGGGCGGCCCGCAGTAGACGACGGTTTCGAACTCGACGTCGGACGTGACGCGGTCGACGACGTACGGGGCGCAGTGCTTGTCGGCCTGCTCGTCGGCCTGCTCGTCGGCCTGCTCGTCGAACTGCTGGTCGACGGCCGCGGCGCCGTGGTGCTCGGTCGCGGAGTCTGCGTCGGGGTAGCGGTCGGTTTCGGCGCCGAAGGCACCACCGAAGGCGCTCCCCCGGACCCGAACCGGAAGCCGATCCAGGTGCCGGCCGGAGCCGAGAACGTGGCGACACCGGTGTTGGAGTAGGTCCACCCCGAGCCCGCGCGGCCGTGGAAGAAGGCCCAGTAGGCGCTGGCCGGAGCAGTGCGCATGCACGGGTCGGAGGTCGGGTTGCCGTCGATCCGGCACAGGAAGTAGCCGGGCTGCAGTTGCGCCCGCTGCGGGGTGTGTCCCGCCGCGCGCAATGCATCGAGCGCGGAGCCGTAGGAGCCCGGGGCGCAGCGGGTGCTGGCTCCCCCGGTGTACTGCACGACCACGGTCACACCCGAGCAACTCGCAGCGGCGGTCCGCACCGAGCTGCTTGCCTGCCCATGTGCGGGAGCGACGCCGACGAGAGCGAATGCGAGCGTGAGCGCAGCCAACAGTCGCGCCCAGACCCGCGTACGGGAATCAGCGACGACGACGGCCATGAGCCACTGCCCCCGCACCGATGCTTGCGAAGAACGCGCCGACGCCGGCCAGCACGCCGAGGTCCGCTCCACCGTCCGAGGAGGTCGGACCGTCGGTGACGACCGGCGGACCGGTGACGATCGACGTGGTCGAGGACGTGGTCGCAGTACCGGCCGAGGTCGTCGTCGTGCTGGATGTCGTGCTGGATGTCGTGGTGGACGTCGTGGTGGACGTCGTGGTGGACGTCGTGGTGGATGTCGAGCTCGAGGGGCTCGAGGTCGAACTCGGCGAAGCCGTAGCCGTGGGAGACGAGGTCGGGTTCGTTCCGCAGTCCAGTGCCGCGACACCGGCGGAGCCGCCCGCAATGGTCCGGACGTAGGGCGTGAGGGTGAGCGCAAGCATCGCCTGCGGGGTCGCGCGCGTCTCCTGGTCGGTGACCACCGCGCGGGAGCCGGCGGCGATCTTCGCATCGAAGGCCGGCTTGTCGTAGGCGATCGCACCGCGCAGCGCAGCGGGCGCCGAGCAGCCGAACTGGAGCGTCTTCACGAAGGCGGTCGCCTTCGCCGCGTTGTCGGTGCGGCCGGCCAGGGTGAAGGCCACGGCGGCAAGTCCGGCGCTGTTGGAGTTGGGGCTCTCGGTCGAGGTGCCACCGCGCACTCCACCCGATGCAACCTGCTGCGTGGCCAGGTAGCCGGCGGCCTTCGACACCGCGGTCGTGCGGCCGTTGGCCGCGAGAGCCTGCACGGCGAACGAGGTCACGTCGGAGTCACTGGTGCACTTCGCTGCGCCGAGTTCGAGACGGAAGCCACCGTCGGCGCACTGCTGCGCGACCAGGAAGTCGATCGCCTTGGTCGGGACCGTCTCACCGGAACGCTTGAGCGCGATCAAGGCCCACGACTGGCCGATCGTGTTGGAGTAATCGCCGTACTCGGACTTGTCGCTGAAACGACCCGCGGCGGTCTGCATGCTCTTGAGCTTGGTCAGCAGGGCGCCGGAGGGACGGCCGGTGGCCTGCAGCATCACGACCTGCTTGGCAAGGGACCCGGCATACGCCTCGGAACCGGCTCCGTAGTACGAGGTGCCGTTGGCGACCAACCAGTCGGCGGTCTTGGAGATCTGCGCCGTGCCGGTGCTGGTACCGGCAACACCGAGCAGAGCGTCGATCGTGAGGCCGTAATCCGGGTAGCTCTCGCCACCGAACTCGGCGTTCAGGTAGTTGCCCTTCGCGGCGAGCTGGCCCACCACGAAGGCGGACGCGGCGTCATCAGGGGTGGTGGCGGCGTGGGCCGGCGCGACGGCGAGCGCAAATGCGGCAAGGGTCGCGGTGCCCGCGAAACCCGCACGGGCGGTGGTGAGGAGAGTCATGGTTCCTTCTTCCAGACGGCCCTGGGCGCGGGCCGCCGAAAGAAGTTCGGCGCTCGCCCGTAGACCTCGACGGGGATGTGAGCTGACATCGGCTAAGGAGCTCCGGCTCGTTCCTCGTTGCCGAGGAACCTACGGTTGCGGGTCAGCGCCGGACTTGGACCGGCTTTCCCCTCACTGATGCGCAGAATCATTCTACTCGCCCGTGCCGAGCCCATGAACCACCCTGCACATCGCGAACTCAGGGGCGGGTGCGCAACACGTCCCAGATCTGGCGGGCAGCCGGCACCGCAGCTCGCGCTGCGAGACCGCCTTGTTCGATCATGACCACCACGACGTACTGCTTGCCGCTCCTGGTCTTCGGGCCGTACGAGGCGAACCACGCGGTGGCGTCCTTTCCGTACACCTCACCGGTGCCGGTCTTGCCCGAGATGGGGTAGTCGTCGGGGAAATCGACGAACGCCGGGTGCGCGGTGCCGGTCGGTTCGGTGACGACGCGACGCAACCCGTCGGTGAGAACCGTCTGAGCGGCGGCCGACAACACGAGCCGCCCGTTGGCGACCGGCGAGATCCGTGAGGCGGCAGAACCGTCCGAGGTGCGTGTGGCCGCGGCGACCTGCGGCTGCCAGATGGTGCCGCCGTTCGCGACGGCTGCATACCCGACCGCCAGCTGCAGCGGCGTGACGAGCATGTCTCCTTGTCCGATCGAGAGGTTCACCGCGTCGCCGGCCTGCCATTGATAACCGTAGGAGCAGTTCTCCTGCGCCAACTGCTTGAAGTACTCAGCCTGCTTCGTGTCAGAGACCTCGGGGTAGCCGCTCTTGGCCCGGCGACACATCGATGCCTTCGTGGTGTTCCAACGCTCGAGCTTCCACGCGCGGCTGGGGACATTGCCCGCCACTTCACCGGGCAGGTCGATGCCCGTGCGTCGGCCGAAGCCGAACTGCTTGGCCATCTGCGAGTACGGACCGGTCTTGCTCACGTCGCCCTTCAGACCTCCCTCGGAGATCCAACGGGCGAACGCCCAGCGATAGAACACCGTGTCGCACGACACCTGCAGGGCCGCCGGCATGTCGATGGCGCCGAAGGCGGCCGACTCGTAGTTCTTGAAGACCCGGCTGCCGACCGTCACCTGCGAGGAGCACTCGTACCGCCCCTTCGGGTCGACGCCGGACGCGATGGCCGCCGGCATGGTGACCACCTTGAACGTGGACGCCGGTGGTTGCAGAGTTCCGATCACCCGGTTGGTCAGCGGATTGTGTGCCTTCGGATCACTGAGCTTGCGGTACTGCGCCGCGGTGATGCCCCCGGTCCACACGAGTGGGTCGTACGTCGGGTTGCTGGCCATCGCAACCACAGCCCCGGAGGACGCGTCCAGGACCACAGCCGCTCCCCCGGTCACCGGTCGTTTCGCCGTGCGCAACCGACCGATCGTCTCGGCGAGTGCGGACTCGGCGGCCCGTTGCACCGGCACGTCAAGGTGCGTCAGGACGTCCTGGCCACCGACGGCCGGGGTGGTGCTGACCGTCCTGACCGGCAGTCCGCGCGCGTCGACAGCCAGCACGGTGCGTCCGGAGGTGCCGCGCAGCACCTTGTCGTAGCTGGACTCCAGTCCGCTGCGGCCGAGCAGGTCAGCGGCGTTGAGCGACGAATCACGTTGCAGGTCGGCGGCATTGGTACGTCCGAGGTAGCCGATCACCTGAGCGGCATTCACTGCCGACGGTGCCGGGAACCGGCGTACCTGCTGCTGACGCACAGCCAGTCCCGGGAAGTCCTCCGGACGCTCGAGCAGTGTCATCGACAGCCCGGGGTCGACGTTGCTCAGCACGGGTATTGGTTCGACGGGGCTGCCGGAGAAGCATACCGGTGCCGGCGGGGCGTCCTTGGTGCCGCACGCCTTGGTGCGCCCGAGCATCTCCTCGACGTCACCGCCGATCAGGCGCTGGACGCGGGTGAGGACCGCGCGCCCACCGTCCCGACTCTCGGCGAGGGTCGTCGGGTCCATGGTGAGCACCCAGGTGGAACCATTGGTGACCAGCGGTGTCCCGTCCGCGGCCAGGATGCGGCCACGGGTCGCGGGGGCGTCGACGGTGCGCGTGTTGATCCGTTGTGCGGCCTGCTTCATCGCGGGGCCGTCGACCACCTGCAACTGGAACAATCGTCCTGCGAGCACGCCGAGCACGAGCACGGTGATGACCAGGATCGCCCAGATGCGGGCTGTGTACGGCGCTGCGACGTTCGCCCGGTAGCCACGCGGATACTCGATCGAGTCGCGACGCCACCTCACGCCAGACCTCTTGCGACCAGGTAGGACTCCGCTCGGATCACCAGTGGCACGATCACCGCGCCGGCCAGTGCGGTACAGACGATCAATGCGGATGCATGGGTCAGGTTCGGCGTCTGCCCGGCAACGAGCGAGGTCAGCAGACGCAGCAACTGGATCCCGGTGGCCGCGAGCGCCACGGTGACGATCGGCACCAGGATCGAGGCACGCACCGAGCGCTGAAGCACCCCGCAGCCGGCACCGACAGCAGCGTGGATCAGGGCGGTGAGGCCCAGCGGTGCCGAACCCGGTGGCACCAGGTCGACCGTCAGCCCGGCCGCGAGGCCGAACAGCGCACCGGCCTGAGTGCCGGAACTCAGGCCCACTGCGACGACGAGGACGAGCACCAGATCCGCCGGCACACCTCCGGACGGAAGCACGGTGACGGTGAGCAGCGCGGCGAGCGACAACAGCAGCGCCCGCAGGACGGTGAGTCGGCTGGGGATCACGAGCCGCCCCGGATCGCCGGACGCGCGGGAACACTGCCCGCAGGGAACACGACGCCGACGAGGTCGAGGCGCGTCGGGTCGACCGCCGGTCGGACGACCGCGGTCGGGCCGCCCTGTCCACGGTCGGGATCCACGGCGACCACCGTGCCCACCGGAACCTCGCGCACGAACGGGGTCTCCTCGATGCTGCCGAGGGTGGTGACCCGGTCTCCGACCTTCGCCGGCGTCAGACCGGCGATCCGTACCGTGAGCAGTCCTGCTTCACGGCCGGGCAGTCCTGCGGGGGCGGTGGAAGCGAGCGAGGCGAGCAGCCGGTCGTCCCCCACCCGTACGCCGACCACGCTGGACGGGTCGGTCAGCAGTTGAACGGTCGCCGAACGGGTGCTCACCGAGACGACCCGGCCGACAAGACCTCCGGCCGCTATCACCGTGAGGTTGGTCCGGACACCGTCGCTCGACCCGGCATCGATGGTGACCTGTTTCAACCTGCCGACAGTGACTCCGGGGGTGAACCCGATGACCTGCGCCGCGACGAAGGTGCGACCGTCGGCCGCCGCCGATCCGCGCAACGTCCGTAACGCGGCGAGGTCGGCAGCGTTCGATCTCGTGTCTGCGGACGACCGCCGGGCCTCGTCCCGTTCGCGCGTGAGCCGCGCGATCTCGTCGTCGTGGCCGGTGAACACGTCCTGTACCGGAGAGACGATCTCGGCGGCCGCTCGGCGCAGCGGGGCGGTCGCCGAGGGCGCCGCCTGGTCGACGACGGCGATCGCCAGGCACCCGGCCAGGCCGACGGCGAGGACCCGCCGTCGGGTCTGTGGCCGGAACGCCATCTCAGCCTTGAGCCTGCGCGTCCCCGACCTCGAGAGCGGCGTCGAGAATGGTTAGCCCCTCCCGCAGTTGGTCGTCGGGGATGTTCAGGGCGGGCACGACGTGGATCCGGTTGTAGTTGACGAAGGGCAGCAGACCGTTCTTCTTGCACTCGGCGACGACCGCGTCCATCGCCGGGCTCGATCCGCCGTACGGTGCGAGGGGTTCGCGAGTTTCCTTGTCCCGCACCAGTTCCAGCGCCCAGAAGGCGCCGACACCGCGTACATCGCCGAGGCAGGCATGGTCGCCCGCCATCTTCTGCAGGGCCGGCCTGATGATGTCGTCGCCCAGGCGGCGGGCGTTCTGCACCATCCCCTCCTCGCGCATCGCGTTGATCGTGGCGACAGCGGTGGCACACGCCAACGGGTGTCCGGAGTAGGTCAGGCCACCCGGATAGGGCTTCTCGGCGAACGACTCGAACACCTTCGGCCCGACGATCACACCGCCGAGCGGGATGTATCCGGACGTGATGCCCTTGGCGAACGTGATGAGGTCGGGTTCCACGCCGTGGTCGTCCAGCGCCAGCCAGTTGCCGGTGCGGCCGAAACCGGCCATCACCTCGTCGGCGATGTAGACGATGCCGAACTCGTCGCACAGGTCGCGCACACCCTGCAGATATCCCGGCGGCGGCGGCATGATGCCGGCGGTGCCGGGGATGGTCTCCAGCAGGATCGCCGCGATCGTGGACGGACCCTCCAACTCGACGGTGCTGCGCAGGTGGGCCAGCGCGCGCTCGCACTCCTCCTGCTCGGTGGTGGCGTGGAACTGCGAGCGGTACAGGAACGGACCGCGGAAGTGCACGACCCCGGCGTTGCCGTAGTCGCTGGCCCAGCGGCGCGGGTCGCCGGTGGCGTTGAGAGCCGTCTGGGTGCCCCCGTGGTAGCTGCGGTAGCGGGTCAACACCTTAATGCGTCCGGTGTGCAGCCGCGCCATCCGGATCGCGTGCTCTATCGCCTCCGCGCCGGCATTGGTGAAGAAGGTGTGGTTCATGTCACCGGGTGCGATCTCGGCGATCAGGCGAGCAGCCTCGGAACGCTCGGCGTTCGCGTGCGCCGGCGCGATGGTGCACAGCTTGGCCGCCTGGTCCTGGATCGCCTTGACGACCTTCGGGTGCTGGTGACCGATGTTGGTGAACACCAGTTGCGAGGTGAAGTCCAGGTAACGCTTGCCCTCGTCGTCCCACAGGTAGGAGCCCTCGGCGCGGTCGACCACCATCGGGTTGATCTTGCGCTGAGCCGACCAGGAGTGGAAGACGTGGGCGCGGTCGAGT
This sequence comes from Yimella sp. RIT 621, assembly GCF_004146205.1. Taxonomy (NCBI): domain Bacteria; kingdom Bacillati; phylum Actinomycetota; class Actinomycetes; order Micrococcales; family Dermacoccaceae; genus Yimella; species Yimella sp. RIT 621. Next base: position 188,563 of record NZ_SEIP01000004.1, on the reverse strand, counting down.
TCGAAGGCGCGGGAGGGGCTCATCGGGTTCCTTCCGGGTTGCAGGACACGAGTGGATTCGAGGGCGGAGAAGTCAGTACCGCTTGCTGTCTACCAGCACTCGCTGCAGGGTGCCGAACTCCTCGACACATCGTCCCGCACCGCGAGCGACCGAGCGCAGCGGCTCATCGGCCACGCGCACCGGTACGCCGAGTTCATGGCGCAATCGCGCGTCGATGCCGCGCAGGAGTGACCCGCCGCCGGTGAGCACGATGCCGTGATCGAGGACGTCGCCGGCCAGTTCGGGCGGGCAGACGTCCAACGTCGCGCGCACCAGTTCGCAGATCTGCAGCAGCGGCACGTCGATCGCCCGCCGCACCTCCTGGGAGGTGACCGTGACCGTCTTGGGCAGGCCGCTCACCAGGTCGCGCCCGCGCACCCGCATGGTGCGTTCTTCACGCAGCGGGAACGCCGATCCGATCTCGACCTTGATGTCCTCGCTGCTGCGCTCCCCCAGCAGCAACGAGTACTCGTTCTTCACGAACGCGACGATCGCCTCGTCGATCTCATCGCCGCCCACCCGGATCGAGCGGGCCTGGACGATGCCGCCGAGGCTGATCACGGCGACGTCCGTCGTGCCGCCGCCGATGTCGAGCACCATGCTCGCCTTGGCCGCTTCGACCGGGAGTTCGGCGCCGAGCGCAGCCGCCATCGCTTCCTCGATCACGTAGACCCGGCGGGCGCCGGCACGGGTGGCCGCATCCTCCAGCGCCCGGCGTTCGACCCCCGTGACCTCGCTCGGCACGCACACCACCATGCGCGGACGCAGCAGTCGGGACGGGTGCACCTGGGCGATGAAGTAGCGCAGCATCCGTTCGGCGACGTCGGCGTCGTTGATCACCCCGTCGCGCAGCGGCCTCATCACGTCGACGTGGCCGGGCGTCCGGCCGAGCATCTCGCGGGCCTTGGATCCGGCCGCGATGAGCCGTCCGGTGCCTACTTCGAGCGCGACGACCGACGGCTCGTCGAGCACGACGCCGCTCCCGCGTGCGTAGACGACGGTGTTGGCGGTGCCGAGATCGACTGCTAGGTCACGCCCGGTGGGCAGCAGTCGTCGGGTCACCAACTGATCGTAATTGGCTGCGCCGGTTGCCCCTTCAGTACCCGCGGTACGACCCCTTGATCGCGTCGAGGATGGCCGGGTGCAACCGGGTCGACGGCGGCATCGTGAGCTGTGCCCGATCGGACGGGAAGGTCTGCACCGCGAGGAGCACCCGCGGGTCGACGAACCTCATCGCAGGTGCATCGCCTGGCACCGCTACCCGCGGCGTGCTGCGCGCGGCGAGGTGGAATCCCCAGTCCCCGAAGCTCGGCACATCGACGTGATAGGCGGCGGTCTTCAGGCCGACACTGCGCAAGGTGGCCTGGATGTTCCAGTAGGCCCGCTGGCCAGGCGGACGACGGCCGGGTCGAGGTCGACCAGCGTCACCTGCTGAACACCGGGGTACTTCAGCACCCGCGCTGGGGACCCGTTTTTGGCCCGGTTCCGACAATCGCTGCCCGGTGGGCCGGACGTCGTGCGCAGCAGAGCCGCAGCGGTGGCACACTTGAGGGGATGAGTCCTTCCAAATCGAGACGTAAGTCGGTTCGTCAGGAGTACGAGGCCGAGGTCGCGGCGTACGTCGAAGCGGGCGGCAACGAGCAGGTCCAGCGGGTGATCACGGCCGTTCAGGGTCTCACCCGCAAGCTGTCCCAGTGGTACGCGGTGAGCCTGTCCGAGGTCGGTCTGACCAGCGGCGAGTGGTCGGTGCTGTCCAACCTCGCCCTGCAGCCGCGCGACACCGCCGTCACGCCGTCCCAACTCGCCGAGGTGGTGGCAGTGGCCCCGTCGTCGATGACGCACCGCCTGGACAAGATGGCCGAGCGCGGGCTCATCGAGCGCAGCCCCGACCCCACCAACCGCACGCGGGTGCTGGTCACGCTGACCACGACCGGGTGGGAGACCTTCCGACAGGTCATCCGCGAAAGCGACCTGCTGGAGTCCGACGTGCTGGCCCGCCTCACCGGGCCGCAGCGCGAGCAGCTGGCCACCCTGTTGGAGAAGGCGATCGCCGGGCTGGACGACCTGTCCTCCACCCGTGATCAAGCAGCTGGCTGAACCCACCCCACGTCCGGGATACGCACGGGGCCCGTCACCGATCGGTGACGGGCCCCGTGCGTTGCTCCGAAAGTGATCAGGCGAACCAGATGCCGATCTCCCGCTCTGCGGATTCCGGCGAGTCCGAGCCGTGCACGATGTTCTCCTGCACCTTCTTGCCCCAATCACGACCGAGGTCACCGCGGATGGTGCCGGGAAGCGCCGCCGTCGGATCGGTCGCTCCGGCAAGCGTACGAAAGCCCTCGATACAGCGCTGACCCTCGACGACCACGAAGGTGGCCGGACCGCTGCTCATGAAGTCGACCAGCGGTTCGTAGAACGGCTTGCCTTCGTGCTCGGCGTAGTGCTGAGCCAGTCGCTCGCGATCGGGCGTCATCACCTGCAGGGAGGCGAGGGTGTAGCCCTTGGCCTCGATGCGCCGCAGCACCTCCCCGGTGAGTCCACGGCGGTAGCCGTCGGGCTTGACGATGACCAGGGTGCGTTCGATCTGCTCGCTCACGGTGCAGAGCCTAGGACACCGCGTCGTCACGCCACCGGCGGGGCGCTGTCGATCACACCGAAGCCGAGCAGCACGAACAGGATGATCGCCAGGATGATCCGGTAGAAGACGAACGCCTTGAAGTCGTGGGTCGAGATGTAGCGCAGCAGCCAGGCGATGACCGCGTACCCGATGAGTCCGGAGATGACGGTCGCGATGACGATCGGCCACCATCCGTCCGGGTTCGGCTTACCGGCGATGTCGGCGAGTTCGAAGAAGCCGGACGCGAGCACGGCCGGGATGGCGAGCAGGAACGAGTAGCGCGCGGCGTCCTCGCGGCGGTACCCCATGAACAGCCCACCGGCGATCGTTCCGCCCGAGCGGGAGACACCCGGGATCAGCGCGCACGCTTGGGCCAGTCCGAACATGACACCGTCACGCGCGTTGAGGTTCTCCAGCGTCTTGCGCTGCGACGCGGTCGAGTCGGCGACCGCGATGACCAGGGCGAAGACCAGCAACATCGTCGCGGTGACCCACAGGTTGCGCACCGGCCCGTGGATGACGTCCTTCAGCAGGACTCCGAGCACGCTGATCGGGATGGTGCCGATGATGACCCACCAACCCATGCGCGCGTCAGGGTCGCTCCTCGGCACCTTGCCGACCAACGACAAGGCCCACTGCTTGATGATGCGGACGATGTCGCGCCAGAAGTAGACGAGCACGGCCGTCTCGGTGCCCAGCTGTGTGACGGCGGTGAAGGCCGCCCCGCCGCCGTCGTTGTCGAAGAACAACCGGCTGACGATCAACTGGTGCGCCGACGACGAGATCGGCAGGAACTCGGTGAGTCCCTGCACGATGCCGAGCACCATGGCTTGGAAGAAGTCCACTACGAAGCTCCGGAGAATTCACGGGTCAGTCGGTCCATCTTCCGACCCTGGACGAGCGCGGTGATCCACAGAGCACCGAAGACCAGACCGACGAAGAACATCATCGGAACGATGAATGCCGCTGCCAGGGTAGCCACTTCGATGACCCATCCGAGCGTCACACCCCACGGACGACGCATCGCGCCGGCGGCGACGATGCACAGCACGGCGAGCACGCACCCGACGACGAGGTAGGTGGTGTGCGAGGAATCGTCCTGCGCCTTCGCCATGCCGTAGGCCACGAGTGCCCCGAAGAAGACCACCAGCGATTGCGAGCCGATCACGATGGCGGCGAAGCGCCGCGTCATCTTCTCCCCGACGCCGTGGAAGAAGACGTCCCTCACGTGTCGGTCACCCCGAGTGCAGCGCGGACGTCGGCGGCCGTCACGACGGAGCCGGTGGCCAGTACGCCACCGCCGACACCGCCCTGTTCGTCGGCGAGATTCGCGGCCTTGTCGATCGCCGCCACCAGATGCGGCTCGACGTGCACCCGGTCCGCTCCGAACACCTCGGTGGCGAGCTCACCGAGATCGCGCGGGCTCATCGAGCGCGCCGAGGAGTTGCGGGTCACCACGATCTCGTCCAGCACCGGCTCCAACTGCTCGAGCATCGATTCGGCGTCCTTGTCGCCCATGATCGCCACAAGTCCGATGAGCCGGGTGAAGGTGAACGAGTCGTTCATCGCCTCGCGCAGCGCGAGCACGCCGCCGCCGTTGTGCGCGGCGTCGACCACGATCGTGGGTGAGCGGCGGACGATCTCGAGCCGTCCCGGAGAGCTCACTTCGGCCAGCGCGGTCTGCAGCACGTCGCGGTCCAGCGGCTGTTCCCCGCCGCCGATGAACGCCTCGACGGCGGCGATCGCCATGGCTGCGTTGTGAGCCTGATGCTCCCCGAACAGCGGCAGGAACAGGTCGGCGTACTGACCGGCCAGGCCCTGGACGGTGATCTGCTGACCGCCGACCGCGGTCTCGCGTTCGGTGATGCCGAAGGAGATGCCGTCGCGTTCGAGCTCGGCGTCGACCTCCTGGGCTCGTTCCCGGATGAGTTCGTCGGCCTCGGGCAGTTGGCGTCCGACGATCGCGATGGAGTCGGGCTTGATGATGCCGCGCTTCTCGGTGGCGATGTCCTCGACCGTGTTGCCGAGCAGGCGCTGGTGATCGACGGAGATCGGGGTGATCACCGACACCTTCCCGTCGGCGACGTTGGTGGCGTCCCACACTCCCCCCAGGCCGACCTCGACGATCGCGACGTCGACCGGCGCATCCGAGAAGGCTGCATAGGCGAGCACGACCATGACCTCGAAGTAGGTCATCCGCGGGCCACCCGCGGCCTGCGACTTCTGGTCGACCATCTCGATGAAGGGCAATGCGTCGTCGTAGACGTCGATCAACCGCTGCGGTTCGATCGGCATGCCGTTCAAGGAGATCCGCTCACGCATGTCGTGCAGGTGCGGTGAGGTGAACCGTCCGGTCGACAGACCCATCTCCCGCAGGATCCGCTCGATGATGCGCGTCGTCGTGGTCTTGCCATTGGTGCCGGTCAGATGGATCATCGGGAAGTTGTGCTGCGGGTCCCCCATCAACGTCACGCACTCGGCGACCCGGTCGAGCGAGGGCTCCGGATTGTTCTCCGGGGTACGCGCGAGGATCTCGGCTTCGATCTCCCGGATCCGCTTGTGCACCTCGAGCTTGCGCGCGGCCTCGAGTTGGGCGGCGTCAGGACGTGGGGTCATCGGTCGTTCTCCTTGGGGTTGCGCATCTTGGGGTCGCGCAGTTGCAGCCGCACCCAGATCGAGTCCGGGATGCCGGAACCGCCGTGTTCGCGCTCGTACTCCACGAATCCGTGACGCTCGTAGAACGTCGCCGCGTGATCGTTGCCGACCAGGTAGGACAGACGGACCTGCTCGTAGTCCTCGCTGTGCGCGCGATTGATCGCCGCGGTGAGCAGGCGGTGTCCGAGCCCGGCGCCCTGGGCTTCGGGGACGACGTACAGCTTCCAGATCATGAAGTGTCCGTCGAGTGGGCCGAACGAGGTCATGCCGACGATCTCGCCGTCCACCTCGGCGACCAGGACGCGTCCGGCTCGGATCGCGGGGATCGTCGCCTCGTCGGTCCACCACTTCGACAGCCCCATCGCGACGTAGTCCTTGCCGGCGATGGGCGCGTAGGTGGCGGGCCAGGTGCGCAGCCCGACCTCGATGACCGCCTGCAGGTCCTCTCCCCCGGCCTGCCGGATCACCGCGGCCGGCGCCTGGTTCACGACCGGGCTCCGGAGTCGACCTTCTTCAGCGCGACACTCGCCTTCAGTCCGTCGGACAGCGTCATCGGGGTGGCGTTCGGCAACACCTGGTCACCGCCGGCCGCACCGAGTTGGACGGCGAGGGTCTCGCCCATGATCAGGCCCTGGTGCTCCAGCACGGCTTGCCACACCGGCTCGTCACCGATGATCGCGACGCTGATCCGGTCGCTGACGTCGAGGCCGGCCTCGCGACGGGCCTGCTGGACGCCGCGGACGACGTCGCGGGCGATGCCCTCCGAGCGCAGCGCGTCGGAGACCTCTGTGTCGAGCACGACGAACCCGCCACCCGGCAGCATGGCGGGCGCCTTGGCCTGCGAAGCACCCTGGGAGACAACGGTTTCGAGCGTGTATTCGCCCTCTTCGAGGGCCAGACCACCGCTGGTGACCGTGCCGTCGTCGGCGACCGACCAGTCCTCGCTCTTGCTGCCTTTGATCGCGAGCTGAACGTCCTTGCCCAAACGCGGTCCGGCCGCACGGGCGTTGACGGTGAGTCGACGGGTGAGACCGAAGTCCTCCTCGGACGCATCCGCCAGGTCGACCAGGTCGACCTTCTTGACGTTGACCTCGTCCGCGATCAGTGCGGCGAAACCTTCGATGGCCGCGGGGTCGGGCACCACGACGGTGAGCCCGCCGAGCGGCAGGCGTACGCGTAGGTTCTCCGCCTTGCGCAGGCTCGAGGTGGTCGAGCAGACCGCACGGACGCGGTCCATCGCGGTGACCAGTGCGTCGTCGGCCGGCAGGTCGTCCGCGACCGGCCAGTCGGTCAGGTGCACCGAACGTCCTCCGGTCAGGCCACGCCACACCTGCTCGGCGGTGAACGGCAACAACGGCGCGGCGACGCGGGTCAGCGTCTCCAGCACGGTGTACAGGGTGTCGAAGGCCTCTTCGTCGGCGTCCTTGCCCACCGACCAGAACCGGTCACGGGAACGACGGATGTACCAGTTGGTGAGCACGTCGGCGAAGGCGGCGATCGAGTCACACGCACTCGCGACGTCGTACGCGTCCAACTGGTCCTGCACCTGGTGCACCAGCACGCGGGTCTTGGCGAGCAAGTAGCGGTCCAGCACGTTGGTGGACGCTGTTGACCACTTCGCCTCGTACCCGGCGGCATTCGCGTACAGGCTGAAGAAGTACCAGCTGCTCCACAGCGGCAGCATCACCTGACGCACGCCGCCGCGGATGCCCTCCTCGGAGACGATCAGGTTGCCGCCGCGCAGGATCGGGCTGGACATCAGGAACCAGCGCATCGCGTCCGCGCCGTCGCGGTCGAAGACCTCGTTGACGTCGGGGTAGTTGCGCAGCGACTTGCTCATCTTCTGGCCGTCGGAGCCGAGCACGATGCCGTGGCAAATGACGTTCTCGAACGCCGGACGGTCGAACAGCGCGCCGGCGAGCACGTGCAGCGTGTAGAACCAGCCGCGGGTCTGACCGATGTACTCCACGATGAAGTCGGCCGGGTAGTGGTGCTCGAACCAGTCGGCGTTCTCGAACGGGTAGTGCACCTGGCCGTAGGGCATCGAACCGGAGTCGAACCATACGTCCAGCACGTCTTCCACCCGGCGCATCGTGGACCGCCCGGTCGGGTCGTCGGGGTTGGGACGGGTGAGCTCATCGACGAACGGACGGTGCAGGTCGGGTTCGCCGTCGGTGTTCTTCGGCAGGGTGCCGAAGTCGGCCTCCAACTGCGCGAAGGAGCCGTAGACGTCGACCCGCGGGTACTCCGGATTGTCCGACTTCCACACCGGAATCGGGCTGCCCCAGAAGCGGTTTCGTGAGATCGACCAGTCGCGGGCGTTCTCCAGCCACTTGCCGAACTGGCCGTCCTTGACATTGCCGGGCACCCAGTTGATCTGCTGGTTATTGGCCAGCAGCTGCTCCTTGATCGAGGTGACTGACACGAACCACGACGACACCGCCATGTAGATCAGCGGGTTACGGCAACGCCAGCAGTGCGGGTAGCTGTGGTCGTAGGTCTCGCGCCGCAGCAGCACGGTGCCCTCGGTGACCGCGCCACGCTCGCCGTCGCCACGGGTGGCAGCCCGCAGGTGGTCGATGACATGCGGGTTGGCGTCGAAGACCTGCATGCCTTCGTACTCCGCCACCGGGTAGGTGAACGCGCCGTTGGGCCCGACCGGGATCACCGGGGCCATGCCCTCCCGGTCGGTGACCATCATGTCGTCCTCGCCGAATGCACCGGCGCTGTGCACCAGCCCGGTTCCGTCGGTGGTGGTGACGAAGTCGGCTTCGACGACCCGGAAGGAGTTCTCGTGGCCGAGGTAGTAGGAGAACGGCGGCGTGTAGGTGGCGCCGAACATGTCGCGGCCCTTGAGGCGGCGCACGACCTTGTCGGCCCACTCGGCCTTGGCGTCGCCGAACAACTCCTTGGCGTAGCTCTGCACCCGCGCCTCGGCGATGACGTAGCGCTCGGTGCTACCGGTGAAGTCGGACTCGACCACGACGTAGTCGATGTCGGGGTGCACCATCACCGCGAGGTTGCTCGGCAGCGTCCACGGCGTGGTGGTCCAGATCAGGAAGTACGCACCTTCGAGTTCACCGCTGCCGCAACGGAATCCCACAGTGACCGCGGGGTCCTGGCGCATCTGGTAGACGTCGTCGTCCATGCGCAGTTCGTGGTTCGACAGCGGGGTCTCGTCGTTCCAGCAGTACGGCAGCACCCGGAAGCCTTCATAGGCCAGGCCCTTGTCGTGCAATTGCTTGAACACCCACAGCACCGATTCCATGAAGGTGGAATTGAGTGTCTTGTAGTCGTTCTCGAAGTCGACCCAGCGGCCCATGCGGTTGACATAGGCCTCCCATTCGTCGGTGTACTTCAGCACCGACGAGCGCGCGGCCGCATTGAACTTCTCGACCCCCATCGCCAGGATCTCGTCCTTGGTTTTCAGACCCAGCTGGCGCATCGCCTCGAGTTCGGCGGGCAGACCGTGGGTGTCCCAACCGAACCGGCGCTCGACCTTCTTGCCACGCATGGTCTGGAAGCGCGGGACGACGTCCTTGGCGTAGCCGGTGAGCAGGTGGCCGTAGTGCGGCAGCCCGTTGGCGAAGGGCGGACCGTCGTAGAAGACGAACTCGTTGGCCCCGTCGACGCCCGCGTCCCGCTGCTCGACGGACGCCCGGAAGGTGCCGTCCTCGTCCCAGTAGCGCAGCACTGCCTGCTCGATCGCCGGGAAGTTCGGGGTCGAGGAGACACCGGCGGCCGTGGTAGCTGCAGTGGTGCCGGTGGACTCGCCGGAGTCGGCGGTGAGGTCGACCTTGGGGTACGCCATCGGGTGCGTCTCTTTCGCGTGATCATCAACTCGGTCATCGATCGAGGACGACGTCGCCGGAATCGTCCGGCAGCACCGCGGTACCACCCCGCTTTGCCGCAGCAGATGCTGCGACCGCTTGTTCGTGAGCTGTGACGGGCTCGTCCCGTCCGGGTCTACTGGGAGCTCGCGCTCTGTTCTTCCGGAAGCTCGCCGCTGATGACGGCTCGGACGCTTCTGCTGCGCAGTCTACGCCTGCATCGGGCAGCTTCTCCAACCCGCCGGCGAACGTCCTACTTCCCGGCCGAACCTATTGGGTGTACTCAGTGGGTTCGGCGAAACAGTAGGTTCGCGGAGGGTCAGCGGTTGGCTGCGGTGCCTTCGTGGATCTCGGTGAGCTTTGCGATGCCGTCGGCGAGATCCAGGGTGTCGGGGCCGACGTGCCCGCCGAGGCTGAGCGGCGGGTTGAAGCAGTAGATCTGTCCTTCGTCGAGTTCACCGAACTGCGAACGAGCGCCCCCGCGCGGACCTTCGAGATCGGCCAGGTGCGAGGACGAGCTCGGCAGGTGGTCGTTGAAGAATCCGACGACATCGGGCGCGACGAAGTTGTTGGTCACGAAGTGCGGGTCGAGGCACTGCACCGGGCCGTCGCCCTCCACGTGGTAGACGTGACCGAAGCTGGTCACGGCGAACGGGATGCTGCGGACGTCGCTGCCCAGCCAGCGCTGCAGCACCGGCGTCCACTCGGCCGGGTCGACCAGCGCGATGCGCTGTTCGCCGTAGAAGCCCAGGCCGTGGGTGCTCCACAACTCCACAAGTTCCTGCGGCGCGTGCTGCGCCGCGTACTCCAGGAAGGCGCGGCCGGGCACCTCGACGTCCGAGTCGGGGGCGTAGGTGTCGAGGAAACGCTGCACGGTGATGCTCATGCGCCACATGCTAACCAGCGCATCGCCGCAGCGCGGGCGTACAAGGGGATGGACGAGGGAGCACGGCGGTCGGTGCGAGGCGCCGAGCACTCGAAACCCGGGTGAAACGCACCCCGGGCGGATGGGAACATAGGCCGCATGACTGACGCCAACGCCACGCCCACCAGGGTCCCCGACAAGCCCACCGTCGACGGCTTGGAGGACAAGTGGGGAGCGGTATGGCAGGAGCAGGAAACGTATGCGTTCGACCGCGAGCGTGCGCTGTCGCTGCCACGTGAGCAGGTCTTCTCGATCGACACACCCCCGCCGACGGCGAGCGGCAGCCTGCACGTGGGCCACGTCTTCGGGTATACCCACACCGACTGCATGGCGCGCTACCAGCGGATGCTCGGCAAGGAGGTCTTCTACCCGATCGGCTGGGACGACAACGGCCTGCCGACCGAGCGCCGCGTCCAGAACTACTACGGCGTGCGCGGTGACCACGGTGCCGCCTTCGACCCGAACTTCACCCCGCCGTTGCAGGGCGCCGAGGGCAAGTCGGTCAAGGCCGCCGACCAGGTGCCGATCAGCCGTGCCAACTTCATCCCGCTGTGCGAAGAGCTCACGGCCGAGGACGAGAAGTCGTTCGAGTCGATGTTCCGCACTCTCGGCGCGTCGATCGACTGGAGCCAGACCTATCGCACGATCGACGACCGTTCACGCGCCGTGGCACAGCAGGCCTTCCTGCGCAACGTCGAACGCGACGAGGCCTATCAGGCTGAGGCGCCCGGACTCTGGGACGTCACCTTCCAGTCCGCGGTCGCCCAGGCCGAGCTGGAAGCACGCGACTACCCCGGCGCGTTCCACAAGGTGAGCTTCCACAAGCCGGACGGCGGCACGGTCGAGATCGAGACGACCCGTCCGGAGCTCATCCCTGCCGTCGTCGCCCTCATCGCCCACCCGGACGACGAGCGGTACCAGGACCTCTTCGGCACCACCGTCACCTCCCCGTTGTTCGGTGTCGAGATCCCCGTGCTCGCCCACCAGGCGGCGGAGCCGGACAAAGGCGCGGGCATCGCGATGTGCTGCACCTTCGGTGACCTCACCGACGTCATGTGGTGGCGCGAACTGCAGCTGCCCATCCGTTCGATCATCACGCGCAACGGCCGTATCAGCGGTGAGACTCCGGAGTGGATCACCGGCGGCGCCGGAGAATCCCTCTACGTCGAGCAGCTCGCGACCAAAACGGTGCATTCGGCCCGCGAGGCGGTCGTCACCGCCCTGCGCGAGAGCGGCGATCTGATCGGTGAGCCGGTGAAGACGCAGCGCAAGGCCAACTTCTTCGAGAAGGGCGACAAGCCGCTCGAGATCGTGACCAGCCGGCAGTGGTACATCCGCAACGGCGGACGCAGCAAGGAGTTGCAGGACGAACTCATCGCGCGTGGCCAGGAGATCGACTTCCACCCCGCGTTCATGCGCAGCCGCTACACCAACTGGATCAGCGGGCTCAACGGCGACTGGTTGATCAGCCGACAGCGCTTCTTCGGGGTGCCGTTCCCGGTCTGGTACCCGCTCGATGCAGAGGGCGAGACCGACTACGACCACCCGATCCTCGCCGCGGAAGAGACCTTGCCGGTCGACCCCCAGACTGACGTCCCGCCCGGGTACGACGCCGAACAGCGAGGTGTGGCAGGCGGATTCGTCGGCGACCCCGACATCATGGACACCTGGGCGACCTCGTCCCTCTCTCCGCAGATCGCGACGGGGTGGCCGGTCGCGAGCAACGCCGGTGAGCGCAACGACGCGGAACTCTTCGCGAAGATCTTCCCGATGGACATGCGTCCGCAGGGCCACGACATCATCCGCACCTGGCTGTTCGCGACCGTCGTCCGCGCCCACTTCGAGAACGGCACGGTCCCGTGGACCGGCGCCGCGATCAACGGCTGGATCCTCGACCCCGACCGCAAGAAGATGAGCAAGTCGAAGGGCAACGCGGTCACGCCCGAGGAGGTGCTGCGCCAGCACAGCGCGGACGCCGTCCGTTACTGGGCGCTCGCCGGACGCCTCGGCGTCGACGCGGCCTACGACGAGAGCCAGATGAAGGTCGGTCGGCGGTTGGCGATGAAGCTGCTCAACGCAAGCAAGTTCGCGCTCACGATGGGCGATGTGGCCGACGACGCCCCGATCACCAACGAACTCGACCGGTCGGTGCTCGCGAACCTGCGCGAGGTCGTCGAGCAGGCCACCAAGGGCTTCGAGACCTGGGACTACACCCGCAGCCTCGAGGTCACCGAGACCTTCTTCTGGACCTTCTGCGACGACTACATCGAGTTGGTCAAGGACCGCGCGTACGGCGGTCAGGGCGAGGCGGAGGCGGCGAGCGCCCGCGCCACGCTCCGCCTGACGCTGAAAACGCTGCTTCGTCTGTTCGCCCCGTTCCTGCCTTACTCGACCGAGGAAGTCTGGTCGTGGTGGCAGGAGGGCAGCGTGCACCGGCAGGCGTGGCCGAGCCTCGAGGAACTCCGAACCGACGGGGACCCGACGGTGCTCGGCGCCGTCGGTCAGGCGCTCGCGGGCGTCCGTAAGGCGAAGTCGGACGCCAAGATGGGCATGCGTGCCGAGGTGAGTTCGGTGACCTTCGCCGGGCCGGCCGAGATCACCGACCGGGTCCGTGCGGGCGAGGCCGACCTGCGCGCGGCGGGCAAGATCACCGCGCTGCAGTACGCGGACGGCGAAACGTTCGAGGTGCGCGACGCAGAACTGATCCCGCCGCCGCCGAAGACACCCGCGCAGAGCTGAACGACGTGCAACGCGGATCCTGTTGATCATCGACGGGGTCCGCGTTCATGTTCCAGGCCCGCAGATCGGCCCAGGATCCAGTTGCAGGACAACGTAGGACGTGACGCATAGGGTCGGTGCATGAGTCGACGGGAAGCGCGCGCGCCGTGGATGGTGCCCGTGCTGGTCGCCTCCGCGGTCTTCGGGTTGGCCACTGTTGCGGTTGTCTCCACCGGTGACCCGGTCATCGGCACGCCTACCGGCAGTCGCCCGGAGCGGCAGCCCCGACAGACGCCGACGCGCACCGACATCCCGAAACCGCCGATGGCCGGTGGCGGTGACTCGACCCCGTTGGCCTTCACCGAATGGGTGATCAAGGCGATCGTCGTGGCCGCCGCAATCGCGCTGTTGTGCTTGCTTTTGCTCGGGGTACGTGCATTGTTGCGACTGCGCTGGGAGCGCACCGTTCCGGAGCCGGAGCAGGACAGCAAAGCGGCGATCGAGGAGACGGTCAACCGGAGCCGGGAGCTGCTGCGCACCGACACCCCCTCGAACGCGGTGATCGCGTGCTGGACGGCCCTCCTGGAGGGGGTCGCGGCACTCGGACTGCAGGCACACCCGTCCGAGACGGCCACAGATGTGATGCAGCGGGTGATGTCCGACCTGGATGTCGACGACGACGCACTCGACGAACTGGCCGACCTCTACCGCGAGGCGCGGTTCTCCGACCACCCACTCACCGACGAACACCGCCTCGCTGCGCAGGACGCCCTGGACCGAATCCAGCACTCGTTCGGAGCGCGAGAAGAGGTCGGGACCCGTGAATGAGCCCGAGTTCCGGCGTTGGCTCAAACGCATCGCGATCGGCGCAGTGTTCGGTGCGAGCTTCTGGGCCGTGCTGCGTGTGTTCGACACCCCGGCGAACCTTCCGGCGCTCATCGCGGGCGGCATCGTGATCGCCGTCTGCACCGGTTACGTCCGCGATGTGCGAGAGGGGTGGTCGATCACGAACAACCTGCACACTCGGGACGAGAGCTACGAACCGTCCACCCGCAACGAGGGTCGCCTGTTCACCCTGCACAACCTCTGCTGCGACGTCACCGCCAAGACTCACCGGGTCGGGCACGCCGATCGAAACCTTCAACGGTCACTGCGCACTGTGGTGGAGCATCGGATCAATCCCTCCGGGGCACAGTTCGTCTCGTCGAAGGAACTCCCCCAGGAGTTGCGCGCCTACCTGGAGTCCGATCCCCCGCCCCGCCTGACCCGCGCCGACCTCAACGCCATCGTCGATCGAATCGAGCAACTATGACCCAGCACCTCACCGTCGCCGAGACCTCGGATCTTGCCGGCCGCCTCCTGGACCGGGTCGAAGAGGTGGTCGTGGGCAAACGTGGTCCGCTGGAAACCGTGCTGGCGACCGTCCTCGCCGGTGGGCACGTGCTGCTCGAGGACAACCCCGGACTCGGCAAGACTCTTGCCGCCCGCAGCCTGGCCCAGGCGCTGGGTCTCGACTTCACCCGTGCGCAGTTCACACCCGACCTGTTGCCGTCAGACCTCACCGGGTCGTTCGTGTTCGACCAGTCCCGAAGCGACTTCGACTTCCGACCCGGCCCCGTCTTCACCGGACTGTTGCTCGCCGACGAGATCAACCGAACGCCACCCAAGACGCAGGCTGCGCTGTTGGAGGCGATGCAGGAACGCCAGGTGACTGTCGAGGGACGCACCTTCCCCCTCCCGGAACCGTTCCACGTCCTCGCGACCGCGAACCCCGTCGAGTACGAGGGCACCTATCCCCTGCCCGAGGCACAACTCGACCGGTTCCTCACCCGCGTCTCGTTCGGATACCCCTCTGCAGCAGACGAATTGGGGGTCCTCACCCGGCGGATGAAACGCCAACAGGAGGCGACCGTCCTGGACTCCGTCACCGACCCGGCCGGCCTGCTCGCCATGCAACGGTCCGTCGAGCAGGTTCACGTCGAGGACACCGTCCGTGCATACTGCGTGAACCTCGCTTCGTCGACCCGCAGCCACCAGCACGTCCTCATCGGTGCATCACCCCGAGGATCTTTGGCGCTCATGCTCGTTTCGCGTGCGATCGCGGTGATCCGCGGCCGGGACTTCGTCACCCCGGACGACGTCAAGGCCATCGCCCCCGCCGTACTCGGTCACCGGATCAATCTGCGCCCGGAGCTGTGGATGTCGAATCTGTCCACGTCGACCATCGTCGACGAATTGCTGTCGAGCGTTCCGGCGCCTTCCGTGACCGTCGCACCCGCCCGCGTCGATGGCTGAGGACAAGCCCACCCGCTGGGTGCCGAGTTCGCTGCTGCTGCAGCTGATCCTGTGGGCAGGCGTGCTGCTCGCAGCCGCTGTCGCGTTCCGCCGAGCCGATCTGCTCGTCCTCGGTCTGCCCTTCATCGTGTTGAGCACGTGGTCCATCGCCACCCGCCCGAGGTCCCGACCGACGGTCCGGCATGGTTTGGAACGGACGACCCCGACCGAAGCCGAGCGCACCAGGTTGATCGTCGAAGCGCGCGGTCTGGACGGCGCGGAGTCGTGGACCGTCCAGACGGACCGGACGGCACGGGTGCGCTGGGACAAATCCGTGACATCGGCCCTGGCGGACGTCCACCGGATCGAGCTGACCTGGTGGCCGAGCCGAACCGGCCCGGTGTGGGTCGGCGGCGTCCACGTTCAGTTCTCGTCACCGTGGGGCGCCTACCGCTTCGGTGCGCTCCACCTACCGCCGCTCGAAGCGAGAGCCCTGCCCCGTGCCGAGGCTTTCGACAGTCGCACCCCGGTGCCACATCCGATCGGCCTCGTCGGCCTGCACCGTTCGAGTCGTCCCGGTTCCGGCACCGAGTTCGCCGACGTGCGCGAGTTCCGGCCGGGAGACCGGCTGCGCTCGGTGCACTGGCCGCTGACCGCTCGCACGGGCACGTTGCACAGTCGCACCAACTACGCCGAACAGGACGCCGAAGTCCATCTCGTGGTCGACGCTTCGGTCGACTTCGGTGACCGGTCGCGAGGGACCACGATCGACACCGGCCTGCGGGCGGCAGCGGGCATCAGCGAGTTCTTCCTGCGCCAGGGTGACCGGGTCGGGCTGCGAGTGGTGGGCAGCGAACGACCGTTGAATCTGCGGCCGTCCCTCGGTCTGCAGCACCATCGCCGTGTGCTCGATCTGCTCAGCGCCGTGAACCCCGGCCGGCTCGGTGATCGAGATGCGTCCGGCTTGCGATGGAACATTCCGTCGGGAGCCACGGTCGTCATGATGTCGCCGCTGCTCGGTCAATTCGCCTCGACCGTCGCGGCCACCCTCGCAGCACGCGGTCTCACCATCGTGGTCGTCGACACTTTGCCGACCGAACCACTCGACGCAGTACAGGACCCGGGACACCTGATCGCCATGAGGATCCGGCTTCTCGAGCGGCAGATGGAGATCGATGCCCTGCGTCGTCGCGGAGTGCCGGTGGTCGCGTGGCATGGGCCGGGAACGCTGGACGATGTCATGCGCCGGTTGGCTCGGCGACCTCCCGCGCGGGCGGCTGCCCGATGAGCCGGCTGCTGTCCCGATGGGCGTCGATGCACCGGGATCGCCGCATCGCGCACCTGACGGCGTGGATGTTCGTCGCGCTGTTCGCTGCTGTCACCTCGTTCGGCGGAGCACCCGATCCCATACCCCTGATCACTCTCGCCGTGGCAGCGTGGGTCACCGCCTTCGAGACCACCGGCGCCTCCGTCGGGCTGCTCGGTCTGGCCGCCGTCTGGACCTGGGTCTCCGCCGGTTTCGCCCCCGACACCTGGTGGAGCCTGCCCGCGGCGCTGTGCCTGCTGGGGTTCCAGTGCTGCTTCCTGCTGGCGACCGGTGGCGCGGATCAGACGTCGATCGCGAGACCGGTGCTGAACCGCTGGGCCACTCGTACCCTCACAGCGAGCGCTCTCGTCGCAGCGGGCGCATCCCTGGTGTTGCTCGCCACCGGCGCACCGCGCCCATCGGCCGGCTGGCTCGTGCCGCTCGGACTCTTCGTGATCGCCGCCACCTTCGTCGCCGTCGCACGTACGCACGTCCCGACCGACTGACCGGCCGAGTAGACCCCCGGGTTGGACGATTAGGTGCGCCTTAGTTACCTTAGGCACCTTATGCAGCCTCGGAAAGGTTTCCCCGTGCTCGTCTCCGCTTCACGCTCAGCCCGCACCATCGCCCTGACCGCCGCACTCGGCCTGGTCCTCACCGCCTGCGGCTCTGCGTCCGCCGAGAAGAAGACCGAGACTGCCGCCGGTACCGGCCAGAACTCCGCGACCTCCGCCGACAAGGCCAACGGCACGGTGATCGTCAAGGACGCTCAGGGGCGTTCGGTGAAGGTCGCCGCGAACCCCGGCAAGGTCGTCGTCCTCGACTGGAGCGTCGCCCGCAGCCTGACCCAGCTCGGTGTGCCGATCGCCGCCCTGCCGAAGGCCAACGGTGAACTACCCACCGACTTGACGCCGCTGAAGTCGGTCAAGACGGTCGGCACGCTGTTCGAACCCGACTATGAGGGCATCGCCGAACTCGAGCCCGATCTGATCATCATCGGTGGCCGTTCGGGTAATGCGAAGGTGCTGAAGGAAATGAGCAAGATCACTCCCAATGTGATCGACATGTCCGTGCGCACCGATGACCCGAAGCAGCGCATGGAGGTCATCGCCGACCGCTACGAGACGCTCGCCTCCATCTGGGGCAAGTCCGCGCAGGCCAGGACGAACCTCGCCGCGATGGACAAGTCGATCAGTGATGTCAAGACCAAGGCCGCCAAGGCCGGCGGCACGACGATGTTCGTCCAGGTCTCCGGCGGGAAGGTCGGCGCGTACGGGCCCGGCTCGCGCTTCAGCGCCGTCTGGTCCGAGTTCGGATTCAAGCCGGTGAACGCACCGTTGAAGAAGGACGGTGGTCACGGCGACGAGATCAACCAGGAGTTCTTCCTGAAGTACAACCCGAGTCGCATCGTGGTGCTGGACCGCAGCCGCGCGATCGGCCAGCCCGGCAAGCCCGCGCTCGACGTGTTGAACTCCGGGCTGGTCAACAAGACCGACGCCGCAAAGAACAAGAAGATCTCCACCGTCGACGGCTTCTCCTGGTACCTCGCCTCGGACACGCCGCTGTCCTACATCGCCGCTGCGAACGACCTCACCAAGGTGCTGTGAGCGCTTCGGCCACCGCAGTGAAGGCGTCCGGGGAGGGTCGTTCGCTGCGTCCGTCCCCGGTGTCCGTGGCCGGCGTCCTGGTCGTCGTCCTGAGCGCACTGTCGCTCGGTGTCGGCGTCGCGGGCGTCGGCCCGCTCGACGTCTTCAGCCCGAACGCCGCGCAGTGGGAAATCCTGCGCGTCTCGCGCATCCCTCGATTGGTCGCGCTGCTGCTGGCAGGTGCCGCTATGGCGGTCGCGGGTCTGATCATGCAGCGAATCACCGGCAACCGCTTCGTCTCACCGAGTACCTCGGGCACCGTCGAGGCCGCCGTGCTGGGCGTCATCGCCAGCGCGCTCCTCGTCCCGTCCGCCGGCCTGCTGGCGCAGATGGGTTTTGCGATCGGTACCGCGATCATCGGCACCATCGGATTTCTCTTCCTGCTGCAGACCCTGAGCCGGGCCGACACGCTCACCGTCGCGCTCGTGGGCATGATGTACGGCGGTGTCCTCGGCGCGGTCGGTGCCTACCTGGCTTACCAGGCCGACCTGATGCAGATGCTCGAACTCTGGACGACCGGCGCCGGTTCGTCGCTGCGCGAAGGCACCTACGAACCGCTCTACCTGGTGCTCGCCGTCGGCGCGATCGGCTATTTGTTCGCCGACCGCTTCACCGTCGTCGGTATGGGTGAGGACGTCGCCACCAACCTCGGCGTCAAGTACCGCAGCGTCCTGTACATCGGCCTGGTGGTGGTCTCGATGATGGCCGCGCTCGTCGTGGTCGTCGTCGGGGCGATCCCCTTCCTCGGCCTGATCGTGCCGAACATCGTCTCGATGATGCTCGGCGACAACGTCCGACGCGTGCTGCCGATCACCGCGCTGGCCGGCGCCGGTTTTGTCGTGGCCTGCGACCTGGTCGGACGCTTGGTGCGATTCCCGTACGAGGTGCCGTTCGCAACCATCGCCGGCATCATCGGTGCCGCAGTGTTCATCGTGCTGATCCTGCGGGCTGCGCGAGGTGACCTGCGATGACCACGACCGCCACGCGCCCTGCCGATCACGCACCTGCCGACCGGCCCATCGTCACCGAGTTCGAGCGTGCCCGCCGCCGTCGGATCCACACCGGACTCCTGGTTCTGGCGGCCGTCGCCGTTGCCGCCGTCGCGGTCTACCAGTTCTGGGACCTGCCGAGCGCCAGTTCCTACGCGCTCGACCTGCGCCGTCGCCAGCTCGCGACCCTGGTCATCGCCGGCGTCTCGTGCGGTGTCTCGGCCGTTCTCTTCCAGACCCTCGCCGGTTCTCCCCTGCTGACTCCCGGAGTGATGGGATTCGATGCGCTGTACGTGCTGCTCGGCACGCTGATCGTGCTGATGCTCGGCACCGACACGCTCGTCGGCATGTCACCGGTCACCACGACTGTTCTGAATGCCGCAGCGTTGAGCCTGTTCGGCGTGGTTATCTTCGGACTGCTGTTGCATGTCTCCGGGCGCAACCTTGTGGTGATGGTGCTCATCGGGATGGTGTGCAGCGCGTTGTTCTCCTCGTTGGGGTCCTTCGCCTCCCGGATGCTGTCCCCCACCGACTTCCTGACCGTGCAGGACATCATGTTCGCCTCCTTCAGTACGGCCGACGAGTCGGTGCTGAAGGTGACAGCAGTCCTCACCGCCGTGGCTGTGGCGGCATGCGTTCCACTGCTGAAGTACCTCGACCTGCTGAACCTCGGCACCGAGCGCGCGATCATCCTCGGCCTGCGCTACCGCTTGGTCGTCGGCCTGACGCTCACGGTGATCACCGTGCTGGTCGCCAGTTCCACGGCACTGGTCGGACCGATGACCTTCCTCGGCCTGATCGTCGCCAATATCGCCCGCCAGGTCGTCGCCTCCCCCGGGCATGGTCCGTTGATCCTCGGCGCGATGCTGGTCGGCATCTGCGCCACGGTGTTCGGTCAGTTGCTGGTCAGCCGTGTCCTCAACTTCGGCGCGCCGCTGTCGGTCGTGATCAATCTGATCGGCGGCGCCTACTTCATCTACCTGCTCATGAGGAGAGTCCGCCTGTGATCGAGCTCCACGACCTCACCGTCCGCTACGACGAGGCCACCGTGCTCGACGTCCCGTCCTTGTCGATCCCGGACGGTCGCCTGACGGCGCTCGTCGGTCCGAACGGAGCGGGCAAATCGACGCTGCTGTCGGTGACCGGGCGTCTGCTGAAGCCCACCGACGGGCGCGCCCTGGTCGGCGGGCTCGACGTGCAGCACAGCCCCAACGTCGAGATCAGCAAGGTCGTGTCGATCCTGCGGCAGGAAAACCACCTCACCGCGCGGCTGACCGTCGCCGATCTGGTCCGCTTCGGACGTTTCCCGCACTGCAAGGGACGCCTGCGCCCCGAGGACCACCGCCACGTCGAGGAGGCGATCCGTTTCGCCGATCTGGTCGACCTGCGCGACCGCTACCTCGACCAGCTGTCCGGCGGCCAACGACAACGCGCGTTCATCGCAATGGTGCTCGCGCAGGACACCCCACACATCCTGCTCGACGAGCCACTGAACAACCTCGACATCAAGCACGCGGTCGCGATGATGCAACGCCTGCGGTCACTGGTGCACGACCTCGGCAAGACCGTCGTCGTTGTGCTGCACGACATCAACATCGCCGCCGCCTACTGCGACCAGATCATCGCGATGCGCGACGGTCGGGTGCTCGCGCAGGGCTCCCCCGAACTCATCATCGACCCGGACGTGCTGCGTGAGGTGTACGAGGTGGACGTCGAGGTGCTCGAGGCGCGCGGACGCCGCGTGGCCGTCTACTTCGAGTGAGTCCGCCACGCGACCAAACAGATCGGCCCCCTCGAGATGGATCTCGAGGGGGCCGATTTCGTTGTCTGTCAGGCAGATTCCTTGCGCTGCGTGCGCTTGCGGGGCTCGCGCTTCACGATCGTCGGCAGGACGTTGTCGAGCACGACCTCACGAGTGACCACAACACGAGCGATGTCGTCGTCACTGGGGACGTCGAACATGACCGGCATGAGCACCTCTTCCATGATCGCGCGCAGGCCGCGAGCGCCGGTGCCCCGCAGGTTCGCCTGCTCGGCAACGGCCTCGATCGCGTCCGGGGTGAACTCCAACTCGACGCCGTCGATCTCGAACATCTTCTGGTACTGCTTCACCAACGCGTTGCGCGGCTCAGTGAGGATCGACACCAGGCCGTCGCGGTCGATCGGCTCGACGGTGGTGATGACCGGCAGACGCCCGATGAACTCGGGAATCAGACCGAACTTCATCAAGTCCTCGGGCAGCACCTCGGCGAAGCTGGACATCGGGTCGGACGCCTGACGCAGTTCGGAGCCGAAGCCCAGGCCCTGCCGGCCGGCGCGGCTCTCGATGATCTTCTCCAGGCCGGCGAACGCTCCACCTACGATGAACAACACATTGGTGGTGTCGATCTGGATGAACTCCTGGTGTGGGTGCTTGCGTCCGCCCTGCGGGGGCACCGAGGCGCTGGTGCCTTCCAGGATCTTCAGCAGCGCCTGCTGCACGCCCTCGCCGGAGACGTCGCGGGTGATCGAGGGGTTCTCGCTCTTGCGGGCGACCTTGTCGATCTCGTCGATGTAGATGATGCCGGTCTCGGCCTTCTTCACATCGAAGTCGGCGGCCTGGATCAGCTTCAGCAGAATGTTCTCGACGTCTTCACCGACATAACCGGCCTCGGTCAGCGCGGTGGCGTCGGCGATCGCGAACGGGACGTTGAGCATGCGGGCGAGGGTCTGCGCCAGGTAGGTCTTGCCGCACCCGGTCGGGCCGATCAGCAGGATGTTGCTCTTGGCGATCTCGACACCGTCGGCGTCCTTCTTCGGCGCCTGCTCGGCGGCCTGGATGCGCTTGTAGTGGTTGTAGACCGCGACGGCCAGCGAACGCTTGGCGGGAGTCTGACCGATGACGTACTGCTCGAGGAACTCGAAGATCTCCTTGGGCTTGGGCAGCTTCTCCAGGCCCAGCTCGCTGGTCTCGGCCAGCTCTTCCTCGATGATCTCGTTGCACAGGTCGATGCACTCGTCGCAGATGTAGACGCCCGGTCCGGCGATGAGCTTCTTGACCTGCTTCTGGCTCTTTCCGCAGAACGAGCACTTCAGCAGATCGCTGCTCTCTCCCATACGTGCCACGCGCTTCCTTCTCCCTGCTCGACTCGTCATGCGTCCTTGGTTCGCATGACTCGGACGACGCTACCTGCTGGCTACGACATCCACCTTCATTGAACCCCGGTGTCGGGCGTCGCGTCACGCGTGTCCGCCGAGGGCTTAACGCTGAGGGCCCCGATCCACCCGGGATCGGGACCCTCACGTCACGTGCGCACCATCACCGGGCGCTCACGGCTGAAGCGAGGCCTTACGCGAAGCCAGCACCTCGTCGATGAGGCCGTACTCCTTGGCCTCGGCGGCGGTCAGGATCTTGTCGCGCTCGATGTCACGCTCGACCTGCTCCTTGGAACGGCCGGTGTGCGTGGCGATCGTCTGCTCCAGCCAGTCACGCATCCGGAAGATCTCGTTGGCGGTGATCTCCAGGTCGGAGGCCGTACCGCCCGAGCCCTCCATCGCCGGCTGGTGGATCAGGATGCGCGCGTTCGGCAGTGCGAACCGCTTGCCCGGTGCACCCGCGCCGAGCAGGACGGCGGCAGCCGAGGCGGCCTGACCGATCACGAAGGTCTGCACATCCGGCTGGATGTACTGCATCGTGTCGTAGATCGCGGTCAGCGCGGTGAACGAACCACCCGGGCTATTGATGTACATGAGGATGTCGCGGTCGGGGTCCTGGCTCTCCAGCACGACCAACTGGGCGATGATGTCGTCCGCGGACGCGTCGTCGACCTGCACGCCGAGGAAGATGATGCGGTCCTCGAACAGCTTGTTGTACGGGTCGGACCGCTTCATGCCGTACGAGGTGCGCTCCTCGAACTGCGGAAGGATGTAGCGGTTGCTCGGCGGCACGTAGAGCCCGCCCTGGTTGTTCGAATTCATCTGTGCTCCAAGCGGATTCATCGAGTAGCTCATGCCTGCACCTCACCCGGGGCGTCGACCGAACGCTCGAAGACGTGGTCGACGAAGCCGTACTCCTTGGCCTCACGGGCCGAGAACCAACGGTCGCGGTCGGAGTCCTTCTCGACCTGGTCGACCGACTGGCCGGTGTGCTCGGCGATGAGTTCGGCGAGTTCCTTCTTCATGCCCAGCAGCAGTTCGGCCTGGGTACGGATGTCGGAGGCCGTACCGCCGATACCACCGGAGGGTTGGTGCATCATGATGCGCGCGTGCGGGGTGGCGTAGCGCTTGCCCTTGGTGCCGGCCGAGAGCAGGAACTGGCCCATGGAGGCAGCCAGGCCCATCGCCACGGTCGCGACGTCGTTGGGGATCCAGTTCATCGTGTCGTAGATCGCCATACCTGCGGTCACCGAACCACCGGGGCTGTTGATGTACAGCCAGATGTCCTTCTCCGGGTCCTCGGCCGCCAACAGCAGCAGCTGCGCGCAGATGGCGTTCGCGTTGTCGTCGCGAACGTCCGAGCCCAGGAAGATGATGCGTTCCTTGAGCAGCCGGTTGTAGATCTGGTCGTCGAGGCCGGCGACCGGCTGGGTGGCCATGCCGACCGGCGTGCCGACCGGCGCGTTGCTGCGCTCCGTCATCGTTACTCCATCTGTTCGTTCTGTCGTTCCTACGGGACCGATGTCCACTTCCACTCGACCCTAACGCGCACCACCGACGGTTTCGTCCCGACCCGGACCCTTGTTCGCCCTGAGCGCAAGAGCCGCCGTCCGCACATTTTTCGGTCGGTCCGCCCCGGGGACGGCGAAGGCGCACGAGCGGGTGCTCGTGCGCCTTCACACGGTGTTCGCGCAGTGGATCGTGCGGAGCCTGATCAGGCGTCCTTCGTGCCCTCGTCCTCGACCTCGGTCGAAACATCGGCGGTCTCGGTCTCGGTCTCCGTCTCGACGTCGTCCTCGTCGCTGCCGCCGAGTTCGCCGTCGAAGTCGTCCTCGACCTCCATCTCCTGGTTCAGGTCGACGGTGTTGCCGTCGGTGTCGACAACCTCGACCTTCTCCAGGACGGACGCCAGCGCCTTGCGCCGACCGACCTCGGACATCACCTGCGGCACCTGGCCCTGCTGGTCGAGCGCCTGCGCGAAGGTGTTCGGGTCCATGCCGTACTGCTGCGCCGACATGATGAGGTACTCGATGAGTTCCTCCTGGGAGACCTTGACGTCGTCCTGCGCCACAATCTTGTCCAGCAGGATCTGTGACTTCAGCGCCCGGCGGGTCGACTCGTCGACCTCCGCGCGGTGCTCGTCGTCGTCCATGCGGCCTTCGCCCTCGAGGTGGTTGTTGACCTCGGCGTCGATGATGCTCTGCGGCAACGCGATGTCGACATTCTCGAGCAAGTGCTCCAGCACCTTGTCACGCGCCTGCACACCCTGCTGGAAACGCTTGGAGTTCTCCGCCTGCTGGCTCAACTGCTCACGCAGTTCGTCCATCGTGTCGTGCTCGGAGGCCAGCTGGGCGAAATCGTCGTCGAGTTCGGGCAGCTCGCGCTCCTTGACCGCCTGCAGCGTCACGGTGCAGGACGCGTCCTGACCCTCGTGCTCGCCACCGGCCAGCGCCGCGGTGAAGTCCTTGGACTCGCCGGCCTTCAGGCCCTCGAGTGCCTCGTCCATGCCCTCGAGCATGTTGCCCGCACCGACCTCGTAGGAGATGCCCTCGACGCTGTCGATCTCCTCGTCACCGATGGACGCCTTGAGGTCGATCGTCACGAAGTCGCCCTTGGTGGCGGCGCGCTCGACGGTCTTCAGGGTGCCGAAACGCTCACGCAGCGCCTCGACCTCGGCGTCGACGTCCTCGTCGGTGACCTTCAGCGGGTCGACCTCGACCTTGATGACCGACAAGTCGGGCAGGTCGAACTCGGGAAGCACGTCGACCTCGGCGGTGAAGACCAGCGGGTCGTCGCCCTCGGTCGGAGCGCCGGTCACGTCGACCTCGGGCTGACCCAGCGGCTGCAGGTCGTTCTCCTCGATGGCCTGGGCGTAGAAGTTCGGCAGGGCCTCGTTGATCGCCTCGCTGACGACCGCACCGCGGCCGAAGCGCTGCTCGATGATCCGGGCCGGCACCTTGCCCTTGCGGAAGCCGGGGATCTGAACCTGGTTGCCGATCGCGGTGTACGCGGCGTCCAGGCTCGGCTTGAGCTCCTCGAACGGCACCTCGACGGTCAGCTTGACCCGGGTCGGGTTGAGGGTCTCGACGGCGCTCTTCACTACAGGCACTCCAAAGGGTTGGGAACGGTCTCGCTCATTACTGGAGCGGGCGACGAGAATCGAACTCGCGTAATCAGTTTGGAAGACTGAGGCTCTACCATTGAGCTACGCCCGCACGGAACACCGGCGACCTTCGCGTCGGGCGGCCCGACGTCCGGTCTGATGTACCGAGGGGTTAGCCTACCTACTCTGCCGACCGCAGCAAAAACCGGTCGGCAGACATACCGATACGGGGTATGGCGCAGCTTGGTAGCGCGTCCGCTTTGGGAGCGGAAGGCCGCCGGTTCGAATCCGGCTACCCCGACGTCCGGGCTTCGCCTGTACTAGATGCGCGAGTTATCGACGGTCGCGCAGGTCATAGCGTGCGCAACTGTCGATAACTCGCGCATTGCCGCACACAAGGGCGAAATCGACGGCCGGAAAGGCCGCCGAACCGAAGTCGGCGAGAGGTGTCAGTTACGGCGCAGGACGACGACCGTGCGGTCGTCGGTCTCGCCGGCCCGGGCGGTCTGGCAGATGCGCTTGGCCGAGCCCACGATCGAGGAACTTATCTCGCGCTCCGCATGACCGAGCATGCGGTCGACGCCCTGGGAGATGTCGACGTCCTTGTGCTCCACGACGCCGTCACTGAACAGCACCAGGATGTCGCCGGGCAGCAATTGCCCGCGCACCCGGGGATAGTCGCGCTCGGTGAGGTGGTCGATGATGCCGAGGACGACCCCGGCCTCAGTGGTCATCGCTTCCCAGCGTCCGGTGCCGGCGTGGAACTGCACGGCGGCAGGATGCCCGGCCGAACCGAGCGAGAAGGCACCGTCGGCGAGGTCGACGGCGACGTGGGTCGCGGTCGCAAAACCGTCGGTCCAGCCCTGACGGACCAGGTAGTCGTTGATGGCGGGCAGGACGCGGGACGGTTCAAGGGCACCGAGCAGACCGGAGACAGCGCCACCGAGCAACACGGCCCGGGATCCGGCGGTCGAGCCCTTGCCCGACACATCGAGCACCGCAGCATTGAAGACTCCGCTGACCTCGCAACCGACCACAACGTCGCCGCAGAACGCCTCGTCGTGAGCGGGCATCACCGCGCTGTCGAGACTCCAGCCCGGCGGCAGGTCGGGCATGTGGGTCTGCACCTCGTGCCGCTGGCGCAGGTCGGTGAGCAGGGTCGCCGCAACCTGGTGGGAGATGCCGCTGCTGCGCGTCCAGGTGCGGTCCAGGGCCGCCACGATGGCGGCGGTCACGCCGATCGCGATCGCGCTGGTGGCCGCACGCTCGGTGAGGTCGGGGGTGCGGATGAAGGCGACCAGGACGAACGCCAGACAGCAATAAGCGAGCGCGACCCCCATGAGCCGGCCACTGAGCATCAGACCGCTCGCGAGCACCGGCGGGAGGAAGAGGCCGTAGCTGTAGTCGGGACGAACCTCGAACAACAACACCAGGAAAGTCGCGATCGTGACGATTGCGGCGGTGATGATCCAGGCCGAGCGTGGCAGGTCGAAGGTGGGTGCCGCCGTCCGCTGCCGACGCAGGAGCCAGCGCATCGGCCGGGACGACAGTCCCGGTGACAGCGATTGCTCGATTCCCATGCCGCAACGCTAACCGTCCGGCGATGTATAGGGAAATGAAGTTGGACAAATCCATACCCGTTTCTCCCCCATCGAGCCGCGAGGGGCGTACCCTGCCCTCCCGCCAAGCACCCGTGCGGGTGTGTCGGGCTAGTCCTCGGCGGGCAACTCTCCACTGTTCTCATACGCAGTCACCATGTCCAAGCGCCGCTGATGACGGGCAACTCCGGCGTACGGCGTCTCGAGGAACACTTTCACCATCGCCTGGGCCTGTTCCTGGGTATGGAAGCGTCCACCCAACGAGATGATCTGAGCGTCGTTGTGCTCACGGGCGAGCTGCGCCAACTCCGTCGAGTAGCACAGCGCCGCGCGGATGCCCTTCACCTTGTTGGCCGCCATCTGCTCGCCGTTGCCGGACCCGCCGAGCACGATGCCCAACGATCCCGGGTCTGCGGCGACACCTTCGGCGGCGCGCAGCACATAGACCGGGTAGTTGTCATGCTCGTCGTACTGCGCCGGACCGTGGTCGACGACCTCGTGGCCCTGCTCGACCAGCCATTCGACCAGGCCGCGCTGCATCTCGTAGGCGGCGTGGTCGCCACCGATGTGAACTCGCATGAGGCTTCTCTCTCTTTCAGCTGAAGTCGGGGTCGGCGTCGCGGGTGCGCTTGAGTTCGTAGAAGCCGGGCGTGCCGGCGACCAGCAGGCAGCCGTCCCAGAGCTTGCCGGCGGCCTCGCCCTTGGGTGCCGGGGTGACCACCGGGCCGAAGAACGCGACGCCCTCGAACGCCACGACCGGCGTCCCGACCTCGTCACCGACCAGGTCGATCGCCCGCTGATGCGAAGCACGCAACGCCTGGTCGACCTCGTCACCGGGGACGTTCTCGGCGCGGTCGATCAGATCGGCCGGCAGACCGGCGTCCTCGAGCGCCTCGACGCAGACCTGACGCAGGTCCTTCTCGTCGCGTCCGCGGCCTTCGAGGTGGATGCGCTGACCCATCGCGTCGTACAGCTTCTTACGGACGTCGTTCCGCTCGTCCTGCGGCACCGAGAGTTCGGCGGCGATCACCGTTCGCACCGGCAGCCACCCGCGGTCGAGCATCTCGCGGTAGCTCTGCGGCAGATCGCGGCCCTCGTTGAGGACGCTGAGCGACATCACCGACCAGGTGACGTCGACGTCACGGACCTGCTCGACCTGCATCATCCAGCGGGAGGTCATCCAGGCCCACGGGCACATCGGATCGAAGAACATCTCGGCCGTCTTTCGGCCGCCCTGCGGGGCGTCGGTGTCAGTCACGTGCTCATCCTGCCAAACGCGTCGGACGCCCGCGTGGGAGCATGTCGTCCGCGTGCGCCCGACGAAGTGCTCACGTCCGGATCCCCACGAAGGAGTTCATCGGTGGCAACCACCAACCTGACCCGTACCGAGGCCGAGGGCCGCTCGACACTGATCGACGTCGCGTCCTATGACGTGACCCTCGATCTGACGAGCGAGGAGAAAACGTTCGGATCCGTCACCGAGGTGGTCTTCACCGCCGAGCAGGACGGCGACACCTTCATCGACTTCGTCGACGGCACCGTCACCGGCCTCGAACTCAACGGCGAATCGCTCGACGCCGCCGGCAGTTACGACGGTGCGCGCATCGCGTTGACGGTGCGCTCCGGCGAGAACCGGCTGCGGGTCGAAGGCACCGGCACCTACATGAACACCGGTGAGGGCCTGCACCGTTTCGTCGACCCGGTCGACAACGAGGTCTACCTCTACAGCCAGTTCGAGGTCGCCGACTGCCGCCGGATGTTCGCCGTGTGGGATCAGCCCGACCTCAAGGCCACGTTCCGCTTCACCGTCACCGCGCCCGCCCATTGGCAGATCGTCTCCAACCAGCCGACCCCCGAACCGCAGCCCGCCGAGCACACCTGGCGCGACCCTTCCGGCAACGAGCGCCCGACCGCAACCTGGTCGTTCGGGGCCACCCCGGTCATGTCGTCCTACATCACTGCGCTCGTCGCAGGCCCGTACGACGTCGTCCGCGACAGCGTCTCGACCCGTCGCGGCGAGGTGCCGCTGGCGATCTACTGCCGCAGGTCGTTGAGCGAGTTCCTCGACTCCGACAACGTGTTCGACTGCACCAAACGCGGATTCGAGTTCTTCGAGAACGAGTTCGACTGCGAGTACCCGTTCGAGAAGTACGACCAGATCTTCACCCCCGAATACAACGCGGGGGCGATGGAGAACGCCGGCTGCGTGACCTTCAACGAGATCTACATCTTCCGTTCGAAGGTCTCGGACGCGAAGATCGAACGCCGCGCGCTCACGATCCTGCACGAACTCGCGCACATGTGGTTCGGCGACCTGGTCACCATGAAGTGGTGGAACGACCTGTGGCTCAACGAGTCGTTCGCCGAGTGGGCGTCCACCGTCTGCCAGGCGGAAGCGACCGAATGGGACGAGGCCTGGACGACCTTCTCGATCTTGGAGAAGACCTGGGCCTACAACCAGGACCAGCTGAGCTCCACCCACCCGATCGTCGCCGACATCGGCGACCTCGAGGACGTCGAGTCCAACTTCGACGGCATCACCTACGCCAAGGGTGCGTCCGTGCTGAAGCAACTCGTCGCGTACGTCGGCCGCGACCGGTTCGTGCAGGGTCTGCGCTCCTATTTCGCCAAGTACGCGTGGGGCAACACGACCCTGCCCGACCTGCTGACAGAACTTGCGGACGCCTCCGGCCGCGACCTGAAGGCGTGGTCGGCGCTCTGGCTGGAGACCGCGGGCGTCAACACCCTCACTCCGAAGCTGGAGACGGGCGACGACGGCACGATCTCGTCCTTCGTCATCGAGCAGACGGCCACCGAGGAGCTCCCGACACTGCGCCCGCACCGCCTCGCTGTGGGTTGCTATGAGCGCCAGGGCGATTCGTGGGTTCGTACCAACCGCGTCGAGGTTGACGTGGACGGCGCGAGCACGAGCGTCGACGCACTCGTCGGCACGACGCATCCCGGCGTGATCCTGCTCAACGACGACGACCTGGCCTATGCCAAGATCCGCCTGGACGACGCGTCGATGGCGGCGGTGATCGAGCAGCCCGAAGGGTTCGACTCACTCCCCCGCGCGCTCGTGCTGGGTGCCCTGTGGGACATGACGCGTGATGCGCAGCTGCGTGGCCGCGACCTCGTCTCGGTGCTCCAGGTGCTCGTCGGCAAGGAGACCCACTCGGGAATCCTGCGGATGATGCTCACCGTGCTGCGCCAGCTGACCGAGCTGTACATCAGCCCGGACGCGCAGGACGAGGTGCGTGCGCACGTCACCGCCACGTTGCGCGAGGCCGCGTCCCAGGCAGCTCCTGGTTCGGACGCCCAGTTGCAGCTCACCGAGGCGTTCGCCGCGTACGCGTCCACCAAGGACGATGTCGCGTTGGTGCGAGGTCTGCTGTCGGGTCAGGAGTCGTTCGAGGGCCTGGCGATCGACCAGGATCTGCGCTGGTCGTTGCTCACGTCACTCGCCGCCGCAGGGGCCGCGCAGGAGGACGAGATCGCCGCCGAGGAGCAGAAGGACGCGACCGCCAGCGGCAAGGAACGGGCCGCCCTCGTGCGGGCGGCGCTGCCCACCCCCGAGGCGAAGGCCGAGGCGTGGAGCAAGCTGGTCGAGACTCCGGGTCTGCCCAACCAAACGATCGAGGCGATCGGCAAGGGTCTGCAGCGGGTGCACGACCGGCAACTGCTCGCCCCCTATGCGGACAAGTACTTCGCCATGCTGACTTCGATGTGGGCAGACCGAACGTTCCACATCGGTCAGAGCATCGCCAACCTGGCGTTCCCGGTGTCGCTGACCTCGCCGGATCTGCTCGGTGCAGCTCAGCAATGGCTGGACGAGAACGCGTCCGCGCCGGCCGGTCTGGTGCGTGTGGTGACCGAGCACCGCGACGACGTCCAGCGGGCCCTCACCGCGCAGGCATACGACGCTACGCTCTGATCCATCGCACGAAACGCACGGCCCCGCTCCGATCGGAGCGGGGCCGTGCGTTTCGTGCGGTCAGTTCTGCGGCTCGGCGTCGCGGTGGTTCACGCATCGGATCAGTCGCTTGGCGCGACGACTGATCATCACCTCGTCCAGCGTGACCAGCTTGTGGTTGCCGTCTGCAAGAGGCAGACGCCAGTTCGGGTACTCCTCGTCGGTACCCGGCTGGTTGATCGTGCGCACGTCACCGACCAGGTCGTTCACCGAGACTCCGAGCATCTTGCTCGGTGCCCATGCGAGGTACTTGTGCAGGGCGTCGACCTGCTCCTCGATGCCGGCCTTCTCCTTGAGCAGACCCCGCTCGCGCAACTCCGACAGCACTGCCTCGCGCTGAGCGTCGTCCTCGGCGATCTCCTCCTCCAACGGACGAGTGAGCAGACCAAGTTCGTGACGCACCGCGATGTGCTCTCCCTGCAGGTACCCGGCGGTGGGCGGCAGGTCGTGCGTGGTGACGCTCGCCAGGCACAGCGACCGATAGGTCTCGGGGGCACGCGGAGCGGAGCCGTCCTTGCGCTCGAACCACAGGATCGACGTGCCGAGCAGGCCGCGCTCCAGCAGGTAGTCACGGACCCAGTCCTCGACCGTGCCGAGGTCTTCGCCGATCACGACGGCGCCGGCGCGCTGGGCCTCGAGCGCCAGGATGCCGACCATCGCCTCGTGGTCGTAGCGCACGTAGGTGCCGTTCTTCGGGGACTCCCCGCGCGGCACCCACCACAGACGGAAGAGTCCGAGGATGTGGTCGACGCGGATGCCGCCTGCCATGCGCAGCACGGTGCGAAGCATGTCGCGGAACGGCGCGTACCCGAGTTCGGCCAGGCGGTCCGGGCGCCACGGCGGCTGGCTCCAGTCCTGCCCCATCTGGTTGTAGTCGTCCGGCGGGGCGCCGACGCTCACCTGGTGGGCGAGCACGTCTCCGAGCGCCCAGGCGTCCGCGCCACCGGGGTGCACGCCGACTGCGAGGTCGTGGACGACGCCGACACCCATGCCGGCGGCGCGCAGTTCCCGCTGGGCATCGGTCAACTGGCTCTGCACGATCCACTGCAACCAGCACTGGAACTCGACCTCGTCGGCCAGACGTTCCCGCTCGGCAGCAACGGCCTCGCTGCGTGGGTCGCGTAGCTCCTGCGGCCATGTCTCCCAGGGCAACCCGCGGTCGACGACGATGGCCGACCAGGTGGCGAAATCGATGAGGCCCTGGCCCTCGCGGGTCACGAACTCCTCGAACTCGCGAGCGCGGCGGTGCGTGCGTTCGGTACGGAAGATCATCCGCAGGGCGGCCCGCTTGGCCTCCCAGGAGCCGTCACGGTCGAGCTGAGCGAGCTTGTTCAACCGGCGGGCGTCGTCGCTGTGCCACTCCACGAGTTGGTGTTCGGCTGCGGACAGGTAACCGATCTCCGGTACTTCCTCGACCCGGATGTACATCGGGTTGACGAAGCGGCGCGAGGTCGGCAGGTACGGCGAGGGCTCCATCGTCGCGACCGGTTCGGCGGCGTGCACCGGGTTGATCAGTGCGAAGTCGGCACCCTGGCGAGCGCCCCAGGTACCGAGTTCGGCGAGGTCGGCGGCGTCGCCGATGCCCCACGAACGCTCGGAACGCACGGTGTACAGCTGGGTCATCAGACCCCACACGCTGTCGTTCTCCAGCGCGGCCGGCAGGCTGACCTTCTCCGGCGTCACGATCACCGGCGCGCGGTGCTCCTGCGTCGGGCGGGGTGTGGCCTTCGCCCCGTCGGTCGTCGCTACGGACTCCGCGGCGGGCGCTGCGTCGTCCACCGGCTTCTGTCCGACCGACACGATCAGTTCGTGATAACCGAGCGGCAGGTCGCCGGGCAGTTCGATCGTGGTCTCGGCGACCATCTCGCCGTCGATCTCGCGCGGTTCGACGAACCGTTCGACGACGGCGACCTCTCGAGTGCGCCCGTCCTCCAACCGCAGCCTTGCCTCGCTGGGCGCCCCGTCGGCCGTATGCAACGCGACCCACGGCGTCCAGCCTTCGCGCAGGACGATCACACGTGGGACGACGCGGCGCCACGGCTCGAGTTCGCGCTGGTCAAGCGCTGCCCGGGCGGACTGTTCATCGGATGCGTCCACGTCGAACACGCTCAGCACGGTGCTGATGGTGTGGGCGGACACCTGGACGTGGTTGCCCTTCCAGTCCCAGTAGTCGGTGGCGACGCCGTAGGCGCGGGCGAGGTCGATGAGCGTGCTGGACGGGGCGTCGGACATGGCCGCAAGTTTCGCACGCCCGGCGGAGCCGGAGGAACCTTGTCTCGCCCTCCTGCGAAACTTGGCCACATGCCCGACTTCACCGTGAGCGACCAACTGCCGGTCAGCATCTGGGACCGGCTCCTCGGCACTCCCTTGATGATCGCCGGGATCGTCGTGATCGCGCTGTTCCTGCGCTGGGTCGTGCACCGCGCGATCCGCAAGGTGACCGCGATGATGGAGCAACGATCGGCCGAACGGGTCACGGCGAGCGGACGCGCGACGCGGGTGCTGCGGCAGGCCACCGGCCTGGACAACGAGCGACGCAAACAACGCGCGGCGACGGTCGGTTCACTGTTGCGATCGATCTCGACAGTCCTCATCTTCACGATCGCCGCGCTGACGATCATGGCCGAGTTGGGCGTGCCGCTCGCTCCCCTGCTGACCTCGGCCGGCATCGGTGGTGTCGCCCTCGGCTTCGGGGCACAGAGCCTGGTGAAGGATTTCCTGTCCGGGATCTTCATGATCATGGAGGACCAGTACGGCGTCGGCGACGTGATCGACACCGGTGAGGCGATCGGCACGGTCGAGGAGGTCACGCTGCGAGTGACCCGGCTGCGCGACGCGGCCGGTGTCGTCTGGTACGTCCGCAACGGCGAGATCATCCGTATTGGCAACAAGTCTCAGGGCTGGGCCGTCGCGCTCATCGACATCCCGATCGCCTACGACCAGCCGGTGGAGAAGGCTCTCGACACACTGCGCACCGTCACCCGCACCATCGACGACGAATCCCCGTGGAAAGAGGTGTTGCTCGAGGAACCGCAGGTCGCGGGTGTCGAGTCCGTCAGCGGTGGCGTCGTGACGCTACGGATCATCGCCAAGACCGTGCCGGGCGAACAGTACGCGCTGTCCCGTGAGGTGCGCGAGCGCAGTAAGAACGCCTTGGACGCAGCCGGCATCCGCGGTCCTGCGCTGCCGCCGTACTCGGCGGGTGCCGGTATCTGAGCCGTGCTGCCTCCCCTGCGGGATCGCAAACCGCGGTTTGAAAGACTGGCGGCGTGACCGAGCAGACGACGTACTACGAACGCATGGGTGGCGAAGCCACCTTCCACAAGCTCGTGCACGAGTTCTACAGGGGTGTCGCGGACGACCCGGAGTTGCGCGCGATGTACCCCGAGGAGGATCTCGGCCCCGCCGAGGTGCGACTGCGCATGTTCCTCGAACAGTATTGGGGCGGTCCCACCACCTACTCGCAGCAGCGCGGCCACCCACGGCTTCGGATGCGGCACATGCCGTTCGTGATCACTCCGGCCCAGCGCGACCGCTGGTTGCTGCACATGATGAACGCGGTCGACACGCTCGACCTCGAACCCGCACTGGAGAACCTGCTGCGCGATTACCTCACGCGGGCCGCCTACTCCCTGGTGAACGCACCCGAGGATCGCCCGGACGTCACCGGCCTTTCCCAGGCCTGACCAGCGGCCCCGATTTGTGTCAGGGGCCGCACGAGGACCAAACTTGATGACCGTGACTTCCGCCAAGCTCGACCTGTCTCAGACCGGCACCACCCTGCACCGCGGGGCCACCGATTCCGCTTGGTGGCGCAGCGCGGTGATCTACCAGATCTACCCCCGCTCCTGGGCCGACGCCAAGGGCGATGGCGTCGGCGACCTGAAGGGGATCACCTCGCGCCTGCCCTACCTGCGTGATCTGGGTATCGACGCCGTCTGGCTGTCGCCGTTTTACACCTCCCCCCAGGCGGACGCCGGCTACGACGTCGCCGACTACCGCGACATCGACCCGATCTTCGGCACGCTCGATGACGCGAAGAGCCTTGTTACCCAAGCACATTCGCTCGGCCTACGAATCATCGTCGACCTTGTGCCGAACCACTCGTCCGACGAGCACGAGTGGTTCAAGGCCGCGTTGGCCGCAGCGCCGGGCTCCCCCGAGCGCGATCTCTACATGTTCCGCGAGGGCAAGGGCGAGAACGGAGAAGAGCCGCCGAACAACTGGCAGAGCGTCTTCGGTGGGCCGGCCTGGACCCGTGTCACCGAGGCCGACGGACAGCCCGGGCAGTGGTACCTGCACCTGTTCGACCCCAAGCAACCCGACTTCAACTGGCAGAACCCGCGCGTGCGCGAGGAGTTCGAGTCGATCCTGACGTTCTGGCTCGACATCGGCGTCGACGGCTTCCGGGTGGATGTGGCGCACGGCCTCATCAAGCAAGAGGGTCTGCCCGACTGGACCGGCGCGATGAACATGCTCGACCTGACCGACATGGAGAAGCAGCACCCGCCGATGTGGGACCAGGACGGCGTCCACGAGATCTACCGCGACTGGCGCGCGATCCTCGACTCGTACAACACGACCGGGGACGACTCCAAGGACCGCATCATGTGTGCCGAGGCCTGGGTCGACCCGCCCTCGCGCGCGGCTGCCTTCGTCCGCCCGGACGAGTTCCACCAGGCCTTCAACTTCGACTTCCTGCAGGGTGCCTGGCGCGCCGAGGACCTGCGCGACGTGATCGAGAAGTCGTACGCGGCGAACGACAGCGTCGGCGCACCGACCACCTGGGTGCTGTCCAACCACGACGTCGTGCGTCACGCCAGTCGCCTAGGTCTGCCGATCGGGCGCCCGCGTCCGAACGGGATCGGTGCCGATGACGAGCAGCCGGACGCGGTTGTCGGTCTGCGCCGGGCGCGCGCCGCGACGACGCTGATGCTGGCCCTGCCGGGCGGCTCGTACCTGTACCAGGGTGAGGAACTCGGCCTGCCCGACCACACCTCGATGCCGGACGAGTTCCGTCAGGATCCGACCTTCGCGCGGACCGGGGGCAAGGAACTTGGCCGCGACGGCTGCCGCGTCCCGATGGCTTGGGAGAAGGACTCACCCGCGTTCGGCTTCAACACCACCGGTGAGACCTGGCTGCCGCAGCCGGAGGTCTACGGATCGTTGGCCGTCGACCAGCAGGACGGCGTAGAGGACTCCACCTTGGAGCTTTACCGCACGCTGCTGCGTATCCGTCGCGAGCGGGACCTGGGTGAGGGTTCGATCGTGGAGCTCGACTCCCCCGCCGACACCGTCATGTTCCGTGTCGAGTGCCGCGCCGAGCAGACCTACGTCGCCGTCAACCTAGGCTCTGAGCCGTTCGAACTCTCTTCTGGCGCAACGGTTCTGGTGTCCAGCGAGCCTGGCGTGACGACCACTCTGCCTACGGACACGGCGGTCTGGTTCACCGCCTGACCGGCCGCCTCGGAATCCGCGCGGACCCCCGTCGGTTCGCGCGGATTCTTCGTTTCAGCGGGTCAGCACGAACCCTGCCGGGGTGCTGAGGCGTCCCCACCGACCGCACCGATGCCACGAGGCTTCGTCACCGACGAGGAAGCCGAGCGCGTCGGCGGCGAACGCTGCGCCCGCAGGCATGCCTTCCTCTGGAACACGTCCCCACACGCGTTCGCGGAGGTTCGCGACCGCGGCTGCACCGGCGACGACCGGAGTGCCCGCGGCGACCTCGGCGATGCCCTCACGTGCGATCTCCTGCAGGCGCGCGACGGCGATGGTCGCTGCGGGCTCCCAGCCTGATCGAGGCGCGGAGATACCCAGCCAGGGCGCCGAAACCTGTTGCGGCGGAACGGAAAACACAGTCTCGACACCGCGTGCCAGACGGTCGCGCACGGAAACAAGCGCCACAGCGATGTCGAGGTCGGCGGGCTGGGTGAGCCGCTGCACCCGCAGGCCCAGGGTCAGTCCGGTATGAGTGAGACTGCGTCCGGGCAGAACCTCGACCCAGGACGCCAGCACCGTGCCGGAGGCCTGCAGTCGCAGG
Source organism: Yimella sp. RIT 621 (assembly GCF_004146205.1). Classification (NCBI taxonomy): domain Bacteria; kingdom Bacillati; phylum Actinomycetota; class Actinomycetes; order Micrococcales; family Dermacoccaceae; genus Yimella; species Yimella sp. RIT 621. The sequence continues at coordinate 151,715 of NZ_SEIP01000004.1, read as the reverse complement.
GCACCATCGGGGGCCACACGCAATGCGCGCCGGATGAAGGTCGCGAAGTCGTCCGCCGATCGTTGATCCTCGAAGTGGAGCGTGGTCATCGGGTGCGGCGCTTCATCGGCACCGGATCACCGAAGAATGTCTCCAGGTCGGCGCGCATCTCGGGCGAAATGCGGGTGGGTCGCTGGGTCTCGACGTCGAAGGTGACCAGCGTTCCCTCCGAGCGGGCATACACGGTTGCGTCTTCGTCGCGGCAGGAGAGCACCTCGTAGGCGAGGTCGAACGAGGCACCCGCGATACGCGACACCCACATCGCGATGGTGATCGTCGGACCGCGGTACGGCAGCTGCTGCAGGTAGTCGATCTCGCTGCGCGCCACCAGCAACGGCTGCTTGTCGTGGCCGAGATCGCCGAACCAGTCGCGCATGCCGAGCACACGCGCCTCCTCCAGCAGGCGGAGGTACTGGACGTTGTTGACGTGGCGGTTGGCGTCCATGTCGGACCAGCGCAACGGCACGTCGATGTAGTACGGACGTTTCGGCATGGGTCCATCATCGCAAGTGCCCTACCCGTGGGTCGCTAGAGTGTCGGCGTGACTTCTTCCGGCGACACCCCTGACCTCGACGCCGTCGCGGACCTGCTCGATGTACTCGACCTCAAGCACGAGGGAACCACGCGCTTCGGCCCGCTGGACGCGTCCACCGACCCGGACGACAACCACAGCCACGAGATGGACTTGTACGTCGGTCGCAGCCAGGAGACTCCACACAAGCGTGCATTCGGCGGTCAGGTGCTGGCTCAGTCGGTCATGGCCGCGGGTCTCTCCATCCGCGCGAACGCCGGGCTCGACGAGCGCCCCATCCACTCCCTGCACGCCTACTTCATCCGCCCGGGTGACTCGCTCAAGCCGATCAGTTTCGCCGTCGAGAACTTGCGCGACGGGCGGTCGTTCTCGGTCCGCCGGGTGTACGCGATGCAGAACGGTCAGACGTTGCTGTCGGCGACCTTGTCCTTCCAGGTGCCGGCCGAGGGGCTGGAACATCAGTCGGAGATGCCATCGGTGCCTGAACCCGACCGGGTGCGCACCACGCCGCAGGAGCTCGAGGGCATCGACCACCCGGTGGCCGACCACTGGCGCAGTCGCTCGATCGATGTCCGCACCGTCGAGGGGGCGCTGTTCTTCCAACCGGGCCGACAGAAGTACGCGGCGCAGAACGTCTGGATGAAGACGATCACGCAGTTGCCAGAGGACCCGCTGATCCACGCCGCCGTGATGGCGTATGCCTCCGACTACACGCTGCTCGAGTCGGTGCTTCGCAAGCACGGTTTGGTGTGGTCGGACCCGCGCCTGCGCGCAGCCAGCCTGGACCACTCGATGTGGTTCCACCGTCCCGGGCGAATCGACGAATGGCTGCTCTACCAGCAGGAGTCGCCGTCGGCCTCCGGTGGGCGCGGCTTGGGCATGGGTCGTCTCTACGGTATCGACGGGACGCTGCTATGCACGGTCGCGCAGGAGGGCATGTTGCGCCTGAAACAGGACTGACGAAGTCGACAGGACCCGCTCTGGTGCAGCGGGCCTTTTCGATTTCGAACGCAACTCAGCGGACTGCATTTGCCTCGATCGCGTCACGCACCCACTGCCGGCATACGGGATCAGAGCAGCGTCGCCGGGGCGTCCTTGTGCGCGCGCCAGTAGAGGCTGCCGGCGGCGATGCCGATCGCGAGGCCGGCGATGAAGGCGCCCATGGCGGTGTACTTCACGAACACTAGCGGCGAGAGTGCCACGGCAATCAGCGCGATTGCGGCGATGGCGGCCGGGTGCAGCTTCAAGACGACTTTGTAGGCCAGGATCCCGAGGATGTTACCGATTACCCAACCGGCGATCGGGTCAGTCAGCCAGGCCGGGTCGGGTAGCAGGCCCTTCTGCGGCTGGAAGATGGCCAGCATGCCCACCAGGATCACCAAGGCACCGATGTCGATGAGCAGCCAGGTGGCGGCGGCGACGTGGTGGAAGCCTGGACGTTCGTTCAGTGGGGTGCGGGTGCGCTCTGCCATGGGCTCCTTCTCCTTGCGGTGGACGCGGCGAGCCTACCAGCGGGTAGGGTCCGCTGGTGGGATGTGCTGCGGTGGAGATTGACGCTTGGTCGCTCCGGCCGCTTGCTTGGATGAGGCCTGATTCACGCAGCAAACGCCCGACCTGTGTGGGGTCAAGGCGGCGTACGGGCGAACCCCGCCATCACGGATCATGAAGACCGCACTGGACAGGGGCGCCGACCCGGCACCCACGATCCCCACGCGGCGGTTCTCGGCCCCCTCCGGCGGTTGCGGCCGGGCGGAGGTTCCTAGTTCCCGCTGCTGTGGTGCATGGCCTCCTCCTCCAACATCACTCAAACTGAGCGAACTCATTTCTGAGTGCGCTACTGCTTTTGGCGTATGATCAGAAGGTGACGTCGACTACACAGGCCCCGCATCGAAGTAACCCAGTTCCGGGTGGGCGCCGTGAAGCAGCGACGTCCCGCAAGCGTGCCGCGATCCTCGTCGCTGCGCAGGCGCAGCTCGCCGAACACGGTTACGACCGGATGACCGTCGCCCACGTCGCACAGGACGCCGGCATCGCTATCGGAACCTTGTTCACGTACGCCGCCACGAAGGCCGAACTCTTGATGATGGTCACCGCCGACCGCTGGTCGGACTTCGTACCTTCGACGATCCAGTCGGCACCGCCAGGCGATCCTGTACGTGCGCTGCGACACCTGCTCGCACCATTCGTCGACATCGCACTGCGTGAGCCGGCGACAACGGTCGCCGTGGCCCGAGAACTCCTGTTCGGCCAGCCCGGCCCCCACCGCCAAGCCGTGCTCTCCCTCGTCGCCGATCTTGAAGCGGCGATGGCCCGCTTACTTGCTGAAGCCGGAAGCACACGAGCCGCCGAGGCAGCCACCATGCTGTTCGCGGGTGTCCTGTTCGAAGCCAACCGGGCACGCGACCGGCGAATCATCCGCGCCGACGACATGGACGAACGGGTCGAACGTCTCATCGAAGCCTGCCTGCCCCGCAACGAATCGAGCACCCATGCCTGAGCTCCCCACCCCTGACCAGACCCCCCGACACCGGGCCCCCGACGAGGACGAGCAGGTGCCGGGCGAGGACACCCAGTACGCGGGCGACGCACCACCGAAGGAAACGTCGCCGGCGGGGTCGTCGCCGGCCCTTACCGACGGCCCCCGTCCGGGCTACGAACGGAGCGCCGACGAACCGGTCCGTGAGCGTCTGCGCGACATCTTCGGCATCTCCTCTCTCGGGCTCATCATCGGAGCCTTCCTCCTGCACCTGGGTTTCATCGCCTCCTATGTGGGCGCCTTCCACCAGCAGCAGCCGCACGGACTCCAGGTCAGCGTGATCTCCGACCACAACTGGCAGTCCTACGTCGCCAACCAACTGAACGCGATCCCCGGGAAGCCGGTGTACGCCTACGCTGAGACCGACCTGGCCACCGCGAAGAAGATGCTCACCGAACGGCGCCGCCAAGGCGTCTACCTGTTCAACCCCGACGGGAACACCGACACCCTTCTGGTCGCGTCCTCCGCCGGATCATCGAACGCGGCAGCAGTCGAGCTCATCTTCCAGCAGGTGGCCGCCAAGCAGGGGCGCTCGGTACAGATGACGGACATCGCGCCGGTGCAACCCGGAGACAGCCGTGGCATCACCGGCTTCTACCTGGTCACCGGCTGGCTGGTCGGCGGTTACCTGATGGCTTCACTAGTGGGTCTGAGCCGAGGCGGCAAGGCCCGCAACTTCCGGCGCATGCTGTGGCGTCTGGCGCTGTGCGCGGTCTACGCGGTGCTTGCCGGACTACTCGGCACCCTGATCGTCGACCAGTGGCTCGGCGCACTGACCGGCCACTACTGGCAGCTGGCCGCGATCGGGATGTTGCTGTCGGCGACCGCCTCGATCTTCACCATGGGTATGGAGGCAGTCTTCGGCGTTGTCGGCGTCGGGATCGCGATCCTGCTGTTCGTTGTGTTGGGCAACCCCTCCGCCGGCGGGGCCTTCAACTACGAGGTCCTTCCCCAGCCGTGGCGCTTCATGGGTCAGTGGTTGCCGAACGGTGCAGGAGTCGACGCCGTTCGCAGCGTCGTCTACCTCGACGGTTACAGCCTCGGCTTCCACCTCTCAGCCATGGCCTGGTGGCTCGCGGTCGGCCTGCTGGTCTTCCTGCTCGCAGCCAACAACACCTACTGGGGCATTCGGCGACCGATGGACCAGGCCGACTGAGGCACAGAGCCTACGTGCTCACGACCGGAGCGCGACCTGCAACGCCACAGCGAAGCAGGCAAAACCGGCGCGCCTCGTAACCGCCACAAGGACCGGCTGCGCGCGTCGCCCCAGCGCTGCTCGGCGACCTTCCGGGGCTGACGTCGCGTGAGGGTCAAGTCCGCTGCGAGAATCGGCGACATGGATCTGTCACCCGTCACGCTGACCGGACGCCTGGTACGGCTCGAACCGTTGTCCCTCGATCATCACGACGGTTTGGTGGAGGCGACGCAGGACGGTCAGATGTGGGACCGCTGGTACACGTCCGCCCCCGCCGCGGACGGTGTCGCGCCGATGATCGAGCAACGGTTGGCGATGCGGGATGCCGGAACAATGGTTCCGTTCGTTGCAGTTCGGTTGCAGGACAACGCGGTTCTGGGCATGACCTCGTTCTACGACATCCGGCACGACGTACCGCGACTGTCGATCGGGTACACGTGGAATCGTGAATCGGCCCATGGCTCGGGCACGAACCCGGAGTCGAAGCTGCTGCTCATGACGCACGCTTTCGACGTTCTGAGTTGCGCCGCAGTGCGCTACGAGACCAGTTGGTCGAACCAGCAGTCCCGTACCGCGATCGAGCGACTCGGCGCGCGGCTCGACGGCGTCCTGCGCGCCGACAAGGTGGAACGCAACGGGGCGCTGCGCGACACCGTCGTCTACTCGGTGCTCGCTCACGAGTGGCCGTCGGTCAAGGCCAACCTGGAGCACCGTCTGCGCCACCGGTGATCAGCCGGCGATCCGGCTGTCAGTGGATCATCGCTCACTGACGCGACCAGCGGCGAATCCTTGGGTGCGAATTGTCTGAGTCGGATCGAGCCGGTCTCGATGAGCGGCATGTGGACGGTGAGCACGTCCCCATTGTGCCGCTCGGAGAGGGCCCTGCGGGTGGACGAAGGCTGGCACTGAGCCGTCGCTGAATCGCTGCCTGAGCCAGGTGTCCGACGGAGGTTTGTGCTGAGTTGTCGCCAATCGCTGGTTGAGCCATGCGCCCGACGAAGGAGGGCGCATGCGCCGAAACCCGGTGACCGTGAACGGCTACCCGACCGCACGGGCTGAGTTCATGAAGCGTCGTGCACGAAGTCGGGGTAGGTGACATATGTGCGGCCCGTGCGGGAGGTCCAGGTACAGACTCCGTCGTCGCTCATCTCGTAGTCCCAGTGCTTCTTGGTCTTCGCGTCGTGATGGTGGCGACAGAGCGCGGCAAGGTTCTGACCGCCAGTCGGTCCTTGGGGCCATTCGATGACGTGGTCGATGTCGCACCTGATGGCGGCCCTGGTGCACATGGGGAACCGGCAGGTCTGGTCGCGTTGCTGCACGAACTCCCTCATCCGCGGCGTAGGTTCATAGGCGGTTGTCGAGGTCTCGCAGGTGACTCCGGTGTCGGCGTCGACCAGTGCCCGGGTCAGGCGGCAACCGACCTGCTCGATCAACGCGTCGAGGACTTCGGGTGGGATGAACCCGATCCCTGCGATCCGTGCCCACCCCATTGTGTAGCAGTGGTCCGCTTCGCGTGCTGTTGAGCTGGATTCGGTGCCATCAGTGTCGGCGGGCGCTCCGGAATGGTCAGGACCTCGCGGGGATGAGGCGGACTGTCCGGGTGGTGGTGAACCATCATCCGGGGACGCCTCGGGCTCGCGTTCCGCGTCGTCGGTGGCACGTTTCGTTGCCGTCGCAGCCTGTTCCTCGCGCACGACAGGGACTTGGATGACGACCTGGTAGGTCACGTCAGCACCTTGGGTGACGAGGTCGTGCAACGCGCCGAGGCGCAGTTGTCCGAGCGTCGGCCTCGACTCACCGGTCTCGCTGCCCTCACTTGCGGTCGGGTTCTTCGAGCGTTGATCAGCCAACTGGTCGACCGCTCCGTAGATGCGGGCGATCTGGTCGGCCGGGCCGACGGCACACAACTCGGCCATGCCCGGCATGTCGCAGGGACGCACCCACACACCGGTGGCTTCTTTGGCTTCCTTCTGGCGGGTCTTCTTCGCCGCTTCCTCTTCCCACTGGGTCACCAGTGCCCGCGCCGCGGTCTTCACCTTCAGGTAACCCCAGGTGTTGAAGCCTTTGGTGTCGAGCAGGTGCTGATCGACCCGGTGGGACGTCTCGGGTGAGGCGTTCACCAACTCGGAGGCAACGAGGCTGACTTTCCAGTACGGGATCGAACCCTCGACCGCCGCGGCGAGCAGCCCGGGCGTTTTGGTGCACGCATCGATGGAGTTGCTCATCTTGCTCGACGCGGTGCGGGGCGCCATCTGACACGCAGCCGCCAGGTCGGTGTCGGCGAACGGTGCCTGGTGACCGAGCGGGTGTTCGACCTTCGCGGTGACACCGGTGTCGGAATCGACCAGCTCTTCATCGATCGCGGCATACCGAGCCATGGCCATCGCCTGCACGGCTTGTGAGGTGGATGCCAACTGGGTGGAGCCTTTGATGGCTTCCTCCAACAGCCGCATGTCATCGACATCGACAGGCCGAGCGGTGGCGACGGACCCGGCGTTGCGCACGGCGTCTGATTCGAGCCGGTGAAACGCTTCACGGGAGATCCGGTTCGCGAACGTCAGGACTTCCGCGGGTGACCCCAAAACGTTCAGAAGCTGGTTCAACAAACGCTGCTTCGGGTCCGAAAGCGATTGCAGCAGAACGTAATTCCACCGGTGAGACCGGTTCGTAGAACTCGTAGCTGATGCCCATGAGAAGACTCTAGGCGGGACCACCGACAACCTCTCTTGCCTTGACGTTCGCCAACAACAAGGGGGATGGAAGTCGGCCGCGGGGTCGGTCGGCGGATACGCCATCGTCCGGAATATCGCTCGCGGCTCAGATCTGTGGTTGATAGACAAGCTCCGTGGAAGAGCAACTACTGGAGCGCTGGCGAGCCGAAGAACGCGACCAACCCGAGGGCTGGGACTTCTCCTCCTTGGATGACCGGATGACCGAGTCGCAGGAGCCGTGGGATCTCGACGCTCAGTACCGTCAAGCTCTGGGCAACGCTCAGCACGTGCTCGACATGGGGACCGGCGGTGGCGAGTACCTCCTCCGGTTCGCCGATCTTCTTCCCGCCGACACCACCGCTACTGAGGGTTGGCAGCCGAACATCTCTGTCGCACAGCGCAATCTCGCCCCGCACGGCATCGAGGTCATCGAGTACGGCGCGCCGGACGAGGACGTCGACTCGGTGCGAATGCCGTTCGCCGACGACCGTTTCGACTTGGTCCTCAACCGCCACGAGTCGTACTCGCCTCATGAGTTGGCACGCGTGATTGCGCCGAGCGGCACCGTGCTGACCCAGCAGGTCGGCGGCGACGAGTGCGCGGAGATCGGCGGGTGGTTCGGCCAGACTGGCGCCCTCCCCCACGTGAACTTCGCACAGTTCCGAGAAGAACTGCAGGACGCCGGCTTCTCTGTTATCGACGGAGCCGAACACGTCGGCGTCTACACATTCGAAGATGTCGCAGCGCTGCTCGCCTACCTGCAACTCGTGCCATGGGAGACACCCGACGACTTCAGCGTCGACTGGTACCAGGATCGACTGCTCGACCTCCACCGACGAAGTTCTGGGGGACCGATCACAATGACTCGGAAGCGATTCTGGCTCAAAGGAGTTCGACAATAATCATCCGACCCGAGACCCCAGCCGACTTCCCCGCGATTCGGAAGGTCGTGACCGAGGCATTCGAGTCGCATGCCGAGGCCGACCTGGTCGATCGCATCCGCACCGGCAGCGAGTACCGACCTGACATGGCGCTGGTCGCCGTCGAGGCCGACCAGATCGTCGGCCACGTCATGATCGACGGTTGCTGGGTCCGTGGCGAACACGGGGATCGCGAGATCCTCATGCTCTCGCCGCTCGCCGTACTGCCATCCCATCAGCAGCACGGCATTGGTTCGACGTTGATCAAGGCTGCTCTCGACGCCGCTGGTCGTGCTCGAGGGATCACCGACCTTTTACGGCAACCGAGGGTTCGTCTTCGCCGGCGACACGGACTCGCCCTGGCCTATCCCCGACTGGGCTCCACGCGAGGCGGCCCAGGTCTACCTGCTCAGCGGGTACGACCGACAGGACACGTCGTTGCGGGAACGGTCGTCTACCGCCCTCGTTCGACGATCTGGGTTGAGCCGCCGACTCAGCCGGTAAGTCATCTGGTGCGACGAACGATCTCGGTATCGGGCAGCGCCAACGGTCGGTCGAGTTGCTCCGACGGCAGCCACTCGTGCCAGGGCCGCGACATCGGTGCCGCCAACGGTTCGATCATGGTGCGCACCGCGTGTTCGCCGATCGACCAGATTGCATGCGCCTGCTCGGGCGTGCAGCGGCCTTGGCCGACAGCGGCATCGAGTTCGTCTGCGTCCTTGAGCCAGACGTCTTACGTGCCGCCCGGTCCGACGTCGACCCACAGGTCGTGAGCGAGGCATTCAAGTCGAAGCCCGAGGCCGAGTCGAGGAAGTTGCCGCCCGCCTTCGATCGCTGACGGCGCCGTGAGTCCCACGAACCTACCCCGGACGAAACGAGCGCCCCGCAACCGTGTGGCTCCGGGGCGCTCGTTGTGCTGACTCGAGGTCAGTCGCGGGTCAGCTTGCGGTAAGTGACGCGGTGCGGACGAGCCGCCTCGGCACCGAGGCGCTCGATCTTGTTCTCCTCGTAAGAGTCGAAGTTGCCCTCGAACCAGTACCACTTGGCCGGGTTCTCCTCATCGCCTTCGTAGGCAAGGATGTGCGTCGCGACGCGGTCGAGGAACCACCGGTCGTGGCTGATGACCACGGCGCAGCCCGGGAAGTCGAGCAGCGCGTTCTCCAGCGAACCGAGGGTCTCGACGTCCAGGTCGTTGGTCGGCTCGTCGAGCAGCAACAGGTTGCCGCCCTGCTTGAGGGTCAACGCCAGGTTGAGGCGGTTGCGCTCACCACCGGAGAGCACGCCGGCCTTCTTCTGCTGGTCGGGGCCCTTGAAACCGAACTGCGACACGTACGCACGTGACGGGATCTCGACCTGACCGACCTGGATGTGGTCGAGCCCGTCGGAGACGACCTCCCACAGGGTCTTCTCCGAATCGATGCCGCCGCGGCTCTGGTCGACGTAGGAGATGTTGACGGTGTCGCCGACCTTCACCTCTCCGCCGTCCGGCTCCTCGAGGCCGACGATCGTCTTGAACAGGGTGGTCTTTCCGACACCGTTCGGACCGATGACGCCGACAATTCCGTTGCGGGGCAACGTGAACGACAGTCCGTCGATGAGAGTGCGGTCGCCGAAGCCCTTCTTGAGGTTCTTGACCTCGATCACCTGGGCACCCAGCCGCGGGCCCGGCGGGATCTGGATCTCCTCGAAGTCGAGCTTGCGAGTGCGGTCGGCCTCGGCCGCCATCTCCTCGTAGCGCGCCAGACGAGCCTTGCTCTTGGTCTGGCGGGCCTTGGCGTTCGAGCGAACCCACTCGAGTTCGTTCTTCAGACGCTTGGCGAGCTTGGCGTCCTTCTTGCCCTGCACCTGCAGGCGTTCCTGCTTCTTCTCCAGGTAGGTGGAGTAGTTGCCCTCGTAGGGGTAGAGGCGACCGCGGTCGACCTCACAGATCCACTGCGCAACGTTGTCGAGGAAGTACCGATCGTGAGTCACGGCGAGTACGGCACCGTGGTAGGCCTCAAGGTGCTGCTCCAGCCAGGTGACCGACTCGGCGTCGAGGTGGTTGGTGGGCTCGTCGAGCAGCAGCAGGTCGGGCTTGGACAGCAGCAGCTTGCACAGTGCCACGCGGCGACGCTCACCACCGGAGAGCACGGTCACGTCAGCGTCCGGCGGCGGGCAGCGCAGGGCGTCCATCGCCTGCTCGATCTGGGAGTCGAGATCCCAGGCGTCGGCGTTGTCAATCTTCTCCTGGAGCTTGCCCATCTCCTCCATGAGGGAGTCGAAGTCGGCGTCGGGCTGGGCCATCTCCTCGGAGATCTCGTTGAAGCGGTCGAGATCCTTCTTGATCTGACCCATGCCTTCTTCGACGTTGCCGCGAACGTCCTTCTCCTCGTTCAACGGCGGTTCCTGCAACAGGATGCCGACGCTGTAACCGGGCGACAGGCGAGCCTCGCCGTTGGACGGCTGGTCGAGTCCGGCCATGATCTTCAAAATGGTCGATTTGCCCGCGCCGTTCGGGCCGACGACGCCAATCTTGGCGCCGGGGAAGAACGACATGCTCACGTCGTCGAGGATGACCTTGTCGCCGACGGCTTTGCGCGCCTTGGTCATGGTGTAAATGAACTCAGCCATGCCCGTCAGGCTATCGGTGGGCGCGGCGCCCTCCCAATCGAGAGCCGCACCCGTGGTCAGGCCGGCACGCCCTCGCGCTGCATCTGCTCCTGTCCGACCTCGCTTGGCTCCTCCCGCTGGGGACGTCGGAACTGGGCGGTGCCGCGGCTGAGGTCATGCCCGACGGTGGACGCGGTGACGACGACCTTCTGCCGCTGGCCGCCGTCCTGGCCCTGCCAGGAGTCGACACTGATTCGACCGGTGACGATCACCGGGTCGCCCTTGTGCAGTGAACTCATGACGTTCTGCGCGAGGTGGTTCCAGCAGTCGACGTCGTAGAACGTGGTCGACAGGTCGCGGTACCCGCCCGTCTCCTTGTCACGGGTCGACGGAGTACACGCGACGGCGAACCTCGCCTTGCGCGATCCGCTGTCGAAGTCGTGCACCTGCGGGTCGGCGGTGAGGTTGCCGGTGATGGTGACAGTTGCGTGGTTGCCCATGGTTCTTCCCTTCGAGGATTGCCGGCCGACCGTTCGGCCTGGTCGAACCTTCGTCCCGGGCGCGGGGATGCGAAAGCCGCCGCCGTCCGGGTGTGGACGACGGCGGCCTCGATCGTGGGCTGTGGAGAACTCAGCGTGCCGCCTGGTCGAGCGCCTCGCGAGTCGCCCGGTGCTCGGCGAGCACGGCTCGCACGGGCGCCACCAACTTGATCTCACCGACCTCGGACACTGCGTCGCGCAGGCGGCGTTCGGCGGCAGCGCGCCGACGACGTCCGCCCTTGGCGGCCAGGAAACGCGAGAGCACCGCAAGCAACAGCCCGAGCAGGAGCCCGCCCGCGAGCATGAGCACCGGGATCGGGATCCAGCCCCACGTGGGCACATCGAGCTGAATCTGAGCAAAGCCAAGACCTGCCAGCAGCAGCAGCCACAGCAGACCGGCGAGGGCGATCGCCGCGAAGAGCCACTGCAGCATCGAGAACACGGTCCACCAGACCGGGTCGCGATCGCGCAGCTTGGTACCCATCACCGCCTGGTCGAGCGAGTCGCGTAGGTCGTCGTTCTGCGGCGAAGCGGCGTCGTACACCGCGTCCGCCCAAGGCTGCGGGAGCCCCTCGGCGGCCCGCTCACCGAGCCGGCGAGTCGCCAGGTCCACCGCCGCCAGAGCCGCCGGCGAGGCGGGCGGCAGCGAGGAACGGCCGAGAGCACGCTGCCCCTCGGACCGGGTCAGCTGCGAGGCGACCTTGTCCAGGCCCAGGCGAGAAAGCGGCGCCGGGCGGAGCTTGTTGGCCCACCGGGTGAACGGCCACCCGCCGTGCGCAGCAGCGCGCTGCCGGTAGTCGCGTTCGACAGCCTGACCGATGACCGGCACGGCCGCGGCCTTGGCGAGGGCATCGGTGAGTTCGTCACCCGTTTTGCGCCCGAGTTCGGGCTCGGTGTCGGCGACGTGCTTGCGCAACTCGACCGCCTGCACACGCAGGTCGGCCGCCAGCCGCTGGTTGGCGGCATTGCGGTGGGCGACGACCTTTCCCAGGGTGGTGCGCAGCTCGTCCAGGCCGATGCCCTGGGCGGCCGAGGTGGCGAGCACCTTCACCCCGCTCAGACCATCACGCTCCAGCAGCTTCTCCAGGTCGGCGATGCAGGCCTTGGCCGCCTCGCGGCTGAGCCGGTCGATCTGATTGAGGACGACGATCGTCACCGCCGCGTGGCCGGCCATCGAGCGGATGTAGTCGTCGTGCAGGACGGCGTCGGCGTACTTCTGCGGGTCGGTGACCCAGATGAAGACATCCGACAGCTTCAGGACGCGGTCGGCCTCGTGCCGGTGCGCGATGACGTTGGAGTCGAAGTCGGGAAGATCGAGCAGCACGAGACCGTCGAGCGTCCCGGTGGTCGGTGCGGCGAGCGGCACCTGGTGCCGGGCTCCCACCCCGACCCAGTCGAGCAGCGGACCGGACGGATCCTCCCCCCAGACCGCAGCGGCGGCCTGAGAGGTGGTCGGACGCCGTGCACCGATCCTCGAAACCGGTTCGCCGACAAGCGCATTGAACAGGCTGGACTTGCCGCTTCCGGTCGCTCCGGCAAGTGCGACGACCGTGCGTCCACCGGCAATGCCACTGCGTTCGGCGACCTTGCGCTCCAGGTCGCGAACAACCGCGACATTGGACGCCGGGAGTCGCTCACCGCCGTGCTCGATCGCTGTCTCCAGCGCCTTGCCACGCTGCTGCAGCGCCTCGTTGCTGACGACGCCGCCAGACTTCCGCTTGAACAGATCGGGGCTCATCGTGCCGCCTTCACTGCCGCGAGCGCCGGGCCGATCCGGTCGTCCGTGGACGCCTGGCCGATCTCATCCGACAGCACTTTCTCGAACCGCTGCTCCTCGGCCTCGAAGAGTTCTGTGGTGCGCTCGAGGAGCAGGCGACGCGCCTTCGCGCTGAGCGTGCGCACCGCCTGATCACCGAAGATCGCTTCGAGCAGTCGCTGCGCGAGCACCGCCGATCCACCGGCGATGCCGACCTCGGCCCCGGTCAGGCCGGCGGTCGCGGAGAACGAGATGAGCATGAGCATGACCGCGATGCCGTTGATACCGAAGGCGAGGAACCGTGCGGTGGTGCGCCGCGAACCTGCTTCTTCACGCACCATGTCCATCACGTCGCCCTGCCAGTCGCGAACCGCACGCTCCACCTGCTCTCCGAATCCCTTTGACGCAGAGCCCAGTTCGCGATGCTTCTCGATGATCGGCGCCCCGCCGGGAGTGGTGCGCCAAGCCCGCGCCGAGGCGATCGCCGCAGTCTCCGCGTGGTTGACCAGCAGAGCCGCGACGCCGGAATGCAACGCCTCGCCGAGGTTCTCGGCGGGTTCGGCACGCCCGCGTCCACGCAGTGCTCCGACGACCCGGTCTCGCATGCGCCCGACGCCTGCTTCGAGCTGGCGCAGTAGTTCTCCCGTGCCGACGAACTCCTGCCAACGCGCGAGCACCTCGCCACGCAGCAACGAACCGTCCTGGACGCCTTCCTTCACGCCATCGAGCGCTGCGGAGTACGCCTGCTGCGGAGCCTGACGCAATTCGTCTGCGGCAGAACGCTGTTCCTGCGACAGCGACTGCAATGACCGACCGCGTTCGTTCAAGGAGTCCAGCGCGCCGTCGAGCGTGCGTCGGATGACGATGCTGCGGGCGTGAGCATCGGCAGCGAGGGAGCTCAGCCACCCGCGGATGCGAGTCACCTCGCTGACCGGAAGCATGCCGGTCTTGGACAACGTCGACTCCGCAACGGCGAAGACCGGCGACTGACCGAGTCCGCGCTCCATCAGCATCCCGGCGAGGTCGGCACGCACCTCCTCCATCGCGTCCATCGGCACCCGGTCGAGCACGACCGCTACCGACGTCCCGCGGTGGATCGCCTGCTGCAGCAACTCCCACGGCACGGCGTCGGCGTAGCGGGTGGCGGTGGTGACGAAGATCCAGAGGTCGGCGGCGCTGAGCAGCTGCCGGGCCAGGTCACGGTTCGCGGACACGACCGAGTCGATGTCGGGCGCATCCAGCAGCGCGAGTCCACGCGGCACCGAAACGCTGGCGACAAGTCGCAGCGTGTTGGGGTCGTGGGCTCCGGCGGAGTCGCCGGTCAGCCGGGCCAGCTCGGGCAGGATCCGCTTGGTGGTGAACCAGTGCGCGTCGTCGGGGTGGTGGATGAGCGTCGATGCACGCGTGGTGGGTCGCAGCACGCCGGGCGTCGTCACGGTCTCCCCCACGATCGAGTTGACGAGGGTCGACTTGCCCGCGCCGGTGGACCCACCGACGACCGCCAGCAAGGGCGCGTCGAGGGAGTTGGCGCGCGGAATGATGTAGTCGCGCAACTGATTCAGCAGATCACCACGACCGGCACGGGCCTGCTCGGCACGCGGGGTCTCCAACGGGAAGTGCGTCCCTTCGACGGCTGCTCGCAGTTGGTCGAGAGCGGCAGGCAATCGGGACGGATCAGGGACTTGACTCACGGGTAGGAGTCTAGAGTCCGCTGCGACCCCGGACGCCCACACCGATGGACCAACCTGCGGATGGCGCCCCCTGCAGGACTCGAACCTGCGACCTAGGGATTAGAAGGCCCTTGCTCTATCCAGCTGAGCTAAGGGGGCAACGGCGGGAAGTCTAGACCGACCCACCGATGGACGCGGTCAGCGCAGCGGGGTGCGCATCGGCGGGCGACCGATCGGCGTCCACTCGTAATGCCGGTAGAGCGGTGTGCCGAGGAACGGGCGACGCAACATCCACAGCGCTTCGAGCAGCTTGTGTTCACGCGCGAACGAGTCGGGTCCGTGGTCGCCGTGGTTGATCCGGGCCCGCAGCATGGCCAGTTCGCTCGCGATGTCCTGGAACTGCTCCATCTGGAGTTCGAGCGTTTTGCCACCGTGGGACTTCGCCCAGGCACGCGCGTACCGGCGCTCCGACATGGACGCGAGCATCCGTACCTCGGGCGGAGACAGCCACGAACTGTCGACGTATCCCGACAGTTGCTCGCCGATCCTGGCCGACTCCCGGCGCCGGGCGATCACCAAGAGAGCCACGAATGCACAGAACAGCGGCACCTGCACCAGGACGTAGGTGAGCAGCCAGCCCTCTTCGGCGAGGATCGCGAGCGCGTTCCATCCCATGTGCAACATGACGGCGCAGACGAAGCCCATGAGCGGCGGCAGGACGCGCATGGCGAATCCGCGGGATGTGGCCGCGATCCCCACGCCGATCCCGATGCAGATGGTGAACATTGGATGCGCGAACGGACTCATCAACACCCGGACGATGAACGTGCCGAACAGGCCCTCTTCACCGGAGTCGGCATAGCCGTTGGCGAGGTAGACAATGTCCTCGACGAACGCGAAGCCGGCCGCACACAGGCCGGCGTAGACCATTCCGTCGACGATGCCGTCGATCTCTTTGCGGCGGAACACGATCAGCAGGATGAGTGCCAGACCCTTGAGGGCCTCCTCGACCGGCGGAGCGACGAAGACGGCGACCGGAGCGTTGTTCTCCGCCGTCGCCCCGATCAGGTAGCCACCGATGTCGTTGAGCAGTGCGGCACCGACCGTCGCGACGCACGCCCCCCACAGGAACGCGAACAGCAGCATTCCCCACGGCTCGGGTTCGAACCGGTCGAGCCACAGGAAGACCGGTACGACGATGCCGAGCACCACAAAACCTGTCGCGATGCCCAGAACCGTTGCGGTCAGCCCGGATTGAGCGTGCAGACTCGCCAGAACCACAGCGAGGCAGAGCCCGAAGAAGACGATCCCGATGGTCCAGGAGATGGCGCGACGCAGTAGCGGACGCCGTCCGTTGAGGTGTGCGAGCTCCGCTCTGGACAGCGTCCGGACACTGTCCGGCAGGATCCCCATGGCGAAGACCCTACCGACGATCGGCTTCGTGCGGCTCTAGGCTGCAGGGTGTGAGTGAGGACAAGACAAGCAACGAACGCATCATCTGGATCGACTGCGAGATGACCGGCCTCGACCTCGAGGCGGACGCCCTGATCGAGGTCGCGGTACTGATCACCGACTTCGAGCTGAACCAGATCGGTGACGGCATCGACGTCCTCATCAAGCCCGAGCCGACCGCGCTCGAGCAGATGAACGAGTTCGTCCGCGACATGCACACCAGCAGTGGGCTGCTCGACGAACTCGACCAAGGCGTGACGATGGCCGAAGCCGAGCAGCAGGTGCTGGAGTACATCCGCCAGCACGCCCCGGAAGCCGGCAAGTGGCCGCTCGGCGGCAACTCCGTGGCCACGGACCGCGCGTTCCTGGCCCGCGACATGCCGGAACTGACCGCCCACCTGCACTACCGCCTCATCGACGTGTCATCGATCAAGGAGTTGTCGCGTCGCTGGTATCCCCGCGCGTACTTCAACGCGCCGAAGAAGGGCGGCGGTCACCGCGCCCTGGCCGACATCACCGAGTCCATCGCCGAACTGCGCTACTACCGCGAGGCGGTGTTCGTACCCCAGCCCGGGCCGGACTCCAAGACGGCCCGCGCGCTGGCCGCCAAGCACGTCGTCGGGAACGAAAGCGAGACCACATCCGGCTGAGCCGGGGTTGGTCAGAAGCACTGTCCGAGAGCAGGTAGGATAGTCCGCGCTGCCTCACGTAGGCGGCATCTGCATGGTGGGTGTAGCTCAGCTGGTAGAGCACCGCGTTGTGGTCGCGGTGGTCGCGGGTTCAAGTCCCGTCACTCACCCCATATGAGAAGGCCCGGTGACGAATCGTCACCGGGCCTTCTTCGTGCCTGTCGCGGTCAGAGTCCGCGAGCGGCGTACCAGTCGTTGCGTCGCTTCTCCCGCTCCGTGGCGACCTGCTGTTCCAGCACGCTCGGCGCCGGGGGCGCACCCTGCGGCCCTTCCGCCTCACCCGGAACGAACGCCTTGCTCTCGGCGGTCGGTTCGAACGCCCTCTTCTCGCGTGCCTCCTGCGCCCTGGCTGCGTTCGCCTCCGCCTGCTCCACCTTGAAAGCCTGACGACGGGACTCGCGCTCGGCCAGGATGCGGTCGCGCTCGGCACTCGGACGCGGGGCGAACTGCGCGCGCACGGCGTCCACCGCCTCCCACTCCTTGGCCAACGGCAAGGCGTCCTTGTGCGCCTTCTCCAGTTCGCGCCGCTCCTTCTCCTTCTCGGCCTGCTTCTTCTTGACCTTCGCCTCCTGCGCGGTCTTACGTTCACGCACCTTGCGCTCCTGCGCGGCGGCGATCAACGCTTCCTCGCGACGGGCGTCACGTGAGTTCTGGACGTAGACGGCGGCGTCGTTCGGGTCGGTCGGCATCGACTCACGGGTGCGCGTGGGTCGCGTCAGGACGGTAGCCGGCTCACGGTCGACCGGCGCCGAGCCGTTGCCCACCTTGCCGTGCTGGCTCGGACCCATCGCCAGCCCGAAGTCGCGCGCGGTGGCGGTCTCGGCATTGTCACGGCCGGTGTAGGCGTCCATGCTTCCTCCGGAGTTCACTCGCAGCTCGATCGCGTCGGCGACCTGCTTCTCGTCCTTCTCGATCTTCTTGTCGATGCCGTCGGTGTCGCGGGCGGGCAGCAGGATGAGGCGCTCCGCGGGCAGGCCCGACTTCAACTGGCGGGTGCGCAGGAGTTCGGCGTCGAGCTCGGCACCGAACAGCAGCGCGATGTTGGTGATCCACAGCCACAGCAGCAGGATGATCGCGGCGGCGAAGGCACCGTAGGTCTTCTGGTAGCTGGCGCCCTGGGTGAAGCCGATGTAGGCGACGAGCGCCAGCGACGCGAGCACCCAGACGACGAAGCCGACCACCGCACCGGAGCTGAACAGCCGGTTGCCCTTGGCACGTCGCACGTTCGGGGTGGTGCGGTAGAGCATCGAGATGATGCCGATCACCACGAGCGCCACGAACGGCCACTTCACGAGGTCCCAGACCATCACTGCGGTGTCACCGAGGCCGATCGCACTGCCGACCTCCTTGGCAACGCCACCGCTGAGCACGAGCGACAGCATGACCAGCACGATGAGCACGATCTCGATGGCAGTCACCAGCAGCAGGGTGCCCTTGAGCTTGAGGAAGGAGCGCCCCTCCTCGACCGCGTAGATCCGGTTGAGCGCACGACTGAACGCACCGACATAACCGGACGCCGACCACAGCGCACCACCGATACCGACGATCAGGGCGACGCCACCGCCGGGGGTCGCCTGCACGTTGTCGATGAAGCTCGTGACAGCGCTGAGATCCTCGGGGCTCTTGCCGATGATCCGGCCGATCGACTCGACCAGTTTGCGCGTCGTCTCCTTGCCGTTGCCGAAGATGTTCAGCAGCGAGATGACCGCGATGAGGCCGGGGAACAGCGACTGCATCGCGTAGTAGGTGAGTGCCGCCGCGGCGTCGGTGCCGCCGTCCTGGGAGAACTTCGAGCGGGCGCGGGAGAACGCGACCTTCCAGTCGGGCTTGGCGGGTGACTCCGGGGGTTCGTCGAACGGCCGGTCAATCACTTCGTCGTGCAGGACGGTCATGGGTTTCAGGTCCTCCGAGGCAGACAGTTACTACCAGGGAACCTACCGAGAATCGGGGCCGCGCGGGCATTCGCGCCCGGTGGCACTTGGTCGCGACACGGCGAGCGCGCGCTTGCAACCGGCCGCGCTCAACCGATTTCACACTGGCCCGGGCCGTGGGGTAATGTTGTTCCTCGTTGCGCCATTAGCTCAATTGGCAGAGCAGCTGACTCTTAATCAGCGGGTTTGGGGTTCGAGTCCCTGATGGCGCACCAGTCACGAAGGCCAGGCAATCTGCCTGGCCTTCGTCGTTATTCGCGCACGCCGCAAGTGTGCGTGGACACCCACGACGCGCCGCTGTTGTCTTCATCACACTTCCTGGCAAGATGGCCGAACGTGCGTGCATTGGCCAAGACATCGGCAGCCCCCGGACTTGAACTCATCGACGTTCCAGAACCCACCGTCGGCCCCGGCGAGGTGAAGATCCGGGTGCTGCGAGCAGGTTTGTGCGGCACCGACCTGCACCTGCAGCAGTGGGACGACTGGGCGTCCTCGATCGTCAAACCGCCGCTGGTCATCGGCCACGAGTTCTACGGCGAGGTCGTCGGGATCGGTCCCGGCGTCGACAGCGTGACCGTCGGGCAGCGTGCGTCCGGTGAGGGCCACGTGGTCTGCAACGAGTGTCGCAACTGCCGCGCCGGCCGGCGACAGGTCTGCATCCGTACCAACAGCGTTGGTGTCAATCGCGACGGCGTGTTCGCCGACTACGTCGTGATCCCGGCGTCCAATGTGTGGGTGCAGCCGGCCGACATCGATCCCGACCTCGGTGCTGTCTTCGACCCGTTTGGCAACGCCACCCACACTGCACTGTCCTTCCCGATGGTCGGCGAGGACGTCCTCATCACCGGCGCCGGACCCATCGGCGTGATGGCGGCCGCGATCGCCAAGCACGTCGGCGCACGGCACGTCGTGGTCACCGACGTCTCCGACTACCGCCTCGAACTGGCCCGCGGCGTCGGCGCCGACCGGGTCGTCAACGTGGCGCAGCAACGGATCGCCGACGTCCAGAGCGAACTGGGCATGCGCGAGGGCTTCGACGTCGGCCTTGAGATGTCGGGCAACGCGCAGGCAATGGCCGAGATGATCGACAACATGAACCACGGCGGACGCATCGCGATGCTCGGCTTACCCGGTGACGACTTCGCTGTCAACTGGGGCCGGGTCATCACACACATGCTCACGATCAAGGGCATCTACGGCCGCGAGATGTACGACACGTGGTACGCGATGAGCGCGATGCTCTCGACCTCCCCGGAACTCAAGCGCGCCGTACAGTCGGTCATCACCCACCGTTTCCCCGCCGAACAATGGCAGGACGCGTTCGCAGTTGCCCGATCGGGCAACTGCGGCAAGGTCATCATGGATTGGAGCTGAGATGTACGCCATCAAGGACCAGCTGAGCGCGTCGTTGCGTGAGATCGACGACGCCGGACTCACCAAGCGCGAGCGCGAACTGACCACCCCGCAGTCCTCCCACGTCGCCACCACGGCCGGCGAGGCACTGAATTTCTGCGCGAACAACTACCTCGGTCTCGCCGACCACCCCGACGTTGTCGCTGAGGCGCGAAAAGCGTTGGACGAGTGGGGTTTCGGCATGGCCAGCGTGCGTTTCATCTGCGGCACCCAGACCCAGCACCGCGACCTCGAACGCGAACTGGCCGACTTCTGCGGCACCGACGACGCGATCCTCTACTCCTCCTGCTTCGACGCCAACGGCGGCATCTTCGAGGTGTTGTTCGAGGCGCAGGACGCGATCATCTCCGACGAGCTCAACCACGCCTCGTTGATCGACGGCATCCGCCTGTCGAAGGCCAAGCGGTTCCGTTACCAGAACGCCGACATGGACGATCTGCGCACCCAGCTGCAGGCGGCGAAGGACGCGGACGCGCGCCGCGTGATCATCGTCACAGACGGCGTCTTCTCCATGGACGGCTACTACGCGCCGCTGGAACAGATCTGCGACCTGGCCGAGGAGTTCGGCGCGATGGTCATGGTGGACGACTCGCACGCCGTGGGTTTCGTCGGCAAAGGCGGACGCGGCACGCACGAGCACTGCGGCGTGATCGACCGCGTCGACATCGTCACCGGCACCCTCGGCAAGGCCCTCGGTGGCGCTTCCGGTGGCTACGTCGCCGCACACCAGGAGATCGTCGACCTGCTGCGCCAGCGGTCTCGTCCGTACCTCTTCTCCAACGCCGTCGCACCCTCGGTGGTCGCCGGGTCGCGCAGGGCACTGGAGCTGGCTCGCTCATCCGGCGAAGGACGCGCGCAGCTGCGCCGCAACACCGAGCTGTTCCGTGAGCTGATGACCGACGCCGGTTTCGAGTTGCTTCCCGGCTCGCACCCCATCACCCCGGTGATGTTCCCCGGCGAGGACGGAGCGCGCCAGGCCGCACAGGTCGCCGATGCGATGTTGCAGCGTGGCGTCTACGTGATCGCATTCAGCTACCCGGTCGTCCCGAAGGGCAAGGCCCGGATCCGCGTCCAGCTGTCCGCCGCCCATTCGGAGGACGACGTGCGCACCTGCGTCCAGGCGTTCATCGACGCGCGTTCCGAGGTGCTCGGTTCCTGAACCGAAATGACTGCGGGGCAACCGATTCGGTTGCCCCGCAGTCATTTTTTCACAGATAGAGACCGGTCGATCCGTCGTCCACCCGCTGGGCCGCAACCGCGTGCAGGTCGCGTTCGCGAAGCAGGATGTACGTGCGGCTCTGCAGTTCGACCTCGGCCTTCTCGTCCGGGTCGTACAGCACCCGGTCACCCAGCTGCACCTGCCGGACGTGTTGCCCGACGGCTACGACCTCGGCCCAGGCCAGTCGCTTGCCCATCGCCGCGGTGGCCGGGATGACGATGCCGCCACCGGACCGCCGTTCGCCGCCCTCACCGTCCGCCTTGACGAGCAGACGGTCGTGCAGCATCCGAATCGGAAGGTTGTGCTTGTGCTCCTCAGCCACGGAGACGGCGCAGCAGGCCGAGCACGAGCAGGAACGCTCCGGCTCCGCCGACCATCTTGCCGACCTTGTCCTCGGCGACGTCGCCGTCGGAGGTGCGGGTCATGTCGTTGGCCTTCAGCTTGAGTCCCTCGACCTGACGCTTGGCAACCTCCTTGGGCTGCGCGCGGAAGGCGAGTTCGTCGATGGTGCTTGCCAAGCGCTGACGGGACGCCTGGAGTTCGGCCTCGATCTCCTTGGCGTTCTTCGGTGCCGGCTTGTCGGCCATGGGGTTACTCCTTGAGGTTCGTGGACTGCCTGAGACGATAACGCAGACAGACCCGCCAGTACGTTCGGAGGACCCCATGACTCGTCTCGCAATGTCGGATCCCGCACCCGACTTCACCCTGCCGTCCAGTGAAGGCGGATCGGTGTCACTGTCGGACTACCGCGGACGCCACCTGGTGATCTTCTTCTACCCGGCCGCGATGACCCCCGGCTGCACCAAGGAGGCCTGCGACTTCCGCGACAGCCTCGCCGGCCTGGCCGAGGCCGGCTACGACGTCGTCGGCATCTCCCCCGACCCTGTCGCCAAGCTGGAGAAGTTCGTGGAGCAGGAGTCGCTGACCTACCCGCTGCTGTCGGACGAGGACAAGTCGGTGCTCGAGGCGTACGGCGCCTACGGCGAGAAGAAGCTCTACGGCAAGACCGTCGTGGGCGTCATCCGCTCCACGATCGTCGTCGACCCCGAGGGCAAGGTCGAACTGGCGAAGTACAACATCAAGGCCACCGGCCACGTCGCGTCCCTGAAGAAGGCCCTCAAGCTGGCCTGAGCCGCGTCCTGCAGAAATCCGCGCACCTCCTGGATCGACGCATGTTCCTACCTGCGCGGAATCCACGCAGGGATTCCGGTGATCTAGTCTTGGTGCGCTTGCGCGAGTGGCGGAATTGGCAGACGCACCAGGTTTAGGTCCTGGCGCCTTCGGGTGTGGGGGTTCGAGTCCCCCCTCGCGCACTTTCGGTCCCCGACGCAGACTCGCTTGCGAGCGATGAACGGCAGCGTGGACGCGGCCAGGACATACGCGCCAAGCGATGAGATCTGGTTGAAGAGCTGGAAACCGTCCGCTCCCAGTCGTCGGCGTAGCGCCGCGTCACGCTGCGGTCGCGCACCCGCTGCGCGATCGTCTCAGGTGAACAGCCGGACGAGGGTGGGCACCAGCGCACGGAAGGCCTGGCCGCGGTGAGAGGCGGCGTGCTTCTCGGTTGCGGTGTACTCGGCGAACGTACGGCCGTCAGGCAGTTCGAAGATCGGGTCGTACCCGAACCCGTTGGTGCCGCGCTGCTCTCTGGTGAGCCGTCCGTCGACGACCCCGGTGGCAGAGTGCAACGCACCGTCCGGCATCGCGAGCACCACCGAACACTCGAAGCGAGCGATCAGCTTGTCGATCGGCACGTCGGCGGTCTGCGCGAGCAGCAGGTCGATGTTGGCCTGGTCGTCGCCGTGACGTCCTGCCCAGCGCGCGCTGAACACACCTGGACAGCCGCCGAGCACGTCCACCGAGATTCCTGAATCATCAGCAACCGCAGGCAGATTCAACTTCTCGGTCGCGTACTTGGCCTTCAGGGTGGCATTCTCGATGAAGGTCAGCCCGGTCTCCGGAACGTCCTCGAGTTCGGGGAAATCTCCCACTCCCACCACGCGCAGCCCGTCCAGCGCGGGCTCGGAGTCGATGAGCCCCTGCAGGTCGGCGATCTTGCCGGCGTTGCGGGTCGCGAGGACCAGGTCGCTCATCGTGAACGCTCGCGGGCGGGCGTGTCCAGCGCTTCCTGCTGCAGACGGGTGAGGTCGCCGATGCCCTTGGCGGCGAGATCGAGCAGCGCGTTCAGTTCGTCGCGGTCGAAGGGTGCACCCTCGGCAGTGCCCTGCACCTCGACGAAGCCACCGGCACCGGTCATCACGACGTTCATGTCCGTCTCGGCGGTGGAGTCCTCCGGGTAGTCCAGGTCGAGGACCGGAACGCCCTTCACCACGCCGACGCTGATGGCGGCGATGGATCCGGTGAGCGGCTGCGCGTTCTTGGCGATCAGGCCCTTCGCCCGGGCGTCCTCGATCGCGTCCTGCACGGCCACGTACGCCCCGGTGATGGCTGCGGTGCGGGTACCACCGTCCGCCTGGAGGACGTCGCAGTCGAGCACGATCGTGTTCTCCCCCAACGCTTTCGTGTCGATGATCGCCCGCAGCGAGCGTCCGATCAGCCGGGAGATCTCGTGTGTGCGGCCGCCGACCTTGCCCTTGCGCGATTCGCGGTCACTGCGGGTGTTCGTCGAGCGCGGCAGCATTTCGTACTCGGCGGTGACCCACCCGGTTCCACGGCCCTTGAGCCAACGCGGCACACCTTCGGTGAACGATGCGGCGCAGAGCACCCGGGTCTTGCCGAACTCGATGAGCACGCTGCCCTCGGCGTGGTCGAGCCAGTTGCGGGTGATCTTGATGTCGCGGAGTTGGTCGTTCGCGCGGCCGTCGTGTCGGGTCTGAGGAGTGGCGTCGGTCATGCGCTCCAGACTAGGACGCAAGCCATCGGACACCCAACGGCATGCAACGCCGCGCGGATCACGCGTTCACCGCAGCGTCTGCGAGATCTTCCGTCGGCCGGCGTCCACCGTGACGGTCGCCAGCCCGCCGTTAACGAACGACATGTACGGCGGCACGTGGCCGAAGTCCATGTCGGCGATGATCGGGATGTCGAGTCGGGCGAGTGCGTCGATGGCGGCGTCGTGCTGGCTCATGTACTGCGCGTCCCGAGCCGAGGTGCGCCCCAGCAGCACGGCGTTGGCGTTGTCGAACCAGCCGGCCAGTCGCATCCCGTGCAGCGCGCGGGCGACGTCGTAGGCGCCCTGTTCGCAGACCTCCAGATAGACCAGCAGACCATCGGACGCGTGCTGCTCGCCGAACGCCCGCACGTCGCCGTACGCCGTTCCGGCCAGCGGCGACAACACCTCGACACAGCCGCCGATCAACCGTCCGCTGATCTCCAAGGACGAGGGACCGTGCAGCACCTTCCACGAGGTCGGCACGTTCAGCGGCATCGTCGTGGGAGTCGGGTCCTTCTCCCAGTCGTCGAAACCAGGCGGACGCCGGTGGGTCGCGGCGTGCTGAGTGAACGTGCCGCCGGCAGGCGTCGCCGCCGCGACCCACCACGGCGCCAATCCCTGCGGCAGGTCGTACGGAGTGTCCATCAGATTGTGCCCGTGCAGGGTGGCCAGCCCGGTGCGCAACGTCACGGCGAGCAATTGCGTACTCGTGTCGCTGAAGCCGACCAGCCAAGTCGGTTCGGCGGCACGGATCGCGTCGTAGTCGAGCAGGTCGATCAGGTCGATGGACGTCTCCCCTCCCCACGGCGGCACGACCGCGCTGATCGAGGCGTCGGTGAGGAAGGCGTTGAGTTCTGCGGCGCGCTCCGCGACGGGTGCGCTGACCTGCGTGCCACCACGCAGACAATTGCCCTCGATGACCTCGAAACCCTTGTCCCGCAACCACTTCAGCGCGAAGTCGAGCCGACCTTGGTGGCGAGGTTCGCACCCGGCGGACGGCGCTGTCACAGCGATCGTGTCGCCGGCCTGCAGGGGTTTCGGGTAACGGACCATGTGTTCAGCCAAGCCCGAACCCGGCCGCGACGCAAGGCAGTTCAGATGTCGTGGACCTCGTCGGAGACGGCAAGCTCGACCTTCGAGAGCCAGACCTGCGCTGCCTCGGCGCGACAGACCTCCGGGTCGTTCCAGGCCGGGATGTGGGTCAGCATCAGGCGTTGGACTCCGGTTGCGGCCACGGCAGCTTCGGCCGCGCGCCGTCCGGTGAGGTGGATGTCGCGTACCTCATCGCGCTCCTCGCAGAACGCCGAGTCGGCAAGCACGAGGTCGGCGTCACGCAGCAGGGGCAGCAGATCAGGGGTGCTGTCGGTGTCGCCGGTATAGGCCAACACCTTGCCGTCGGCCTCGACGCGGAAGCCGAACGCCTCCACCGGGTGATTGACCCGGTGCGGAGTGATCGTGAACGGGCCGACCTGGAACGCGTCCAGCGAAACCAATGTGCGGAAATCGAATTCGCTGTCCATGCCGTGCGGGTCGGCTGCCTCGCAGAGCGTCACCCCGTTCGCGCGGGACATGCGCGCGGCGGTGTCCTGCGGGCCGTAGACCGGCACGCGCGGCAGGGGGCCACGTGTCGGGTGGTACTTGGTGACGACGAAGAGTCCGGTCAGGTCGAGGCAGTGGTCAGGGTGCAGATGACTGATCACGATGGCGTCGATCGCGTCGAGTTCGATGTGCCGCTGTAGCGCGCCGAGCGAACCAGGGCCCATGTCGAGCACGAGGTTCCAGGTGCGTCCCTCGTGCTCGGACTGCACCAGGTAGCTGGACGCCGGAGAGTCCGGGCCGGCGAAGGAACCGGAGCAGCCGATGATGGTGAGCCTCATCCGGTCACTCCCACCTGATGGAAGTTGTTCTCGAACACGTCGTCGAACTCGGGCGGCAACCCCAGGAACCTCTTGGACAAGCGGCGGAACTCCTCAGGGTCTCCGGTCGTGGTGAACGACAGGCCGGGCATGCCGTCCGATGCCGGCGCGAGCAGGTCGCGATCGGCCAGCACGCGGTAGACGTCCTTGGCGGTCTCCTCGGCGGACGACACCAGAGTCACCCCGTCACCCATGACGTACGAGATGACACCGGTCAGCAACGGGTAGTGGGTGCAGCCCAGGACGACGGTGTCGACGCCGTCCTGTTGCAGTGGTTCGAGGTATCCGCGAGCGACCTCGAGCAGTTCGGGACCACCGGTGATGCCGGCCTCGACGAACTCCACGAACCGCGGGCACGGCTGCGAGCGCACCTGCAGATGGGGCGCCGCGGCGAACGCGTCCAGGTAGGCACCGGACTGGTGGGTGCCCTTCGTGGAGATCACACCGACCCTGCCGGTGCGAGTGGCGCTCACGGCGCGGCGGACCGCGGGGCGGATCACCTCCACCAACGGCACGTCGTAGCGTTCGCGCGCGTCGTGCAGCACGGCGGCGGACGCGGTGTTGCAGGCGATGACGAGCGCCTTCACCCCGTGCGCAACCAGCCGGTCGAGACACTGCAGCGCGTACTCACGGGTCTGCGCGATCGGACGCGGTCCGTAGGGTGCCCGCGCGGTGTCGCCGAGGTAGGCGATCGATTCGTGCGGCAACTGATCGAGCACAGCGCGCGCGACGGTCAAACCGCCGTAGCCGCTGTCGAAGATCCCGATGGGTGCGCCAGACACCGAACCAGGTTAGGGCCGGGCGCGGACAGTGCCGAATCAGGTCGACGTGCAAATGGTCACAGCATGACCACGGGCCGACGGCTCAGTGACGCACGTAGGGGTTGGCGAGCGTGCCGATGTCCTGCACCTCGACCTCGACGCGCTGACCAGGCTGCACCGGACCGATACCTTCCGGCGTGCCGGTCAGGATCACGTCACCGGGCAGGAGCGTGAACGCCTGCGATGCGTACGAGATCAGCGTCGGGACGTCGTGGATCATGTCGGCCGTCGTACCGTCCTGCACGGTCTCGCCGTCCAGCCGGGTGCGGACCCGCAGATCCGACAGGTCGAGGTCGGTCTCGATCCACGGTCCGATCGGGCAGAACGTGTCGAACCCCTTGGCCCGGGCCCACTGACCGTCCGACTTCTGCAGATCGCGCGCGGTGACGTCGTTGGCGCAGGTGTAGCCGAAGATCGACTTCGCAGCCTCTTCGGGCGACACGTCGCGGCACATGCGTCCGATGACCACGGCCACTTCGCCCTCATAGTCGACCCGTTCGGACTGCGGCGGCATGACCACCGGGTCGTCCGGGCCGATGACGGCGGTGTTGGGGATGAGGAACATCATCGGTTCCTTCGGCGGCTCGGCGCCCATCTCCTGTGCGTGGGCCGCGTAGTTGCGGCCGATGCCGATCACCTTCGACCGTGGGATGACCGGTGCAAGCAGGCGCACCCGGTCGACCGTCGTCGTGACTCCGGTCAGTTCGATCTTGGTGTAGAGCGGGTCGCCGCTGATCTGGGCGATCTTCTCGCCCGCCCCGTCGACGAGTCCGAAGTAGGGGTCTTCACCATCTGTGTATCGGCAGATTCGCACCCCCTCAGCCTACTGACGCCGTCGCCGGACGGATCGGGCCCACCACCAGCGGGTTGACCGTCGAGGCCATCAACGCGTAGCCGGCGTCGTTGGCGTGGATGTCGGTCTTGCTGCACATCCACGTCAGCGCACAGATCGCCGCGACATTCGTCGGCACACCGGAGGCCGTCGGGGTCCAGTCGGTGCTGCGGAACGCCGTCGCGACATCGGCGACCTTCGCGTCGGCGGCCTTGGCCGCGTACGAGATCGAAGCGTTGAGCTGCCCCTGCAACATGGTCGACAGTTGCGCGAGTTGCGGGTTGCCGGCGGCCCAGGCCGCGAGGAACGGGTTGTAGTAGTTGAGGACGACGATCTGGGTCTGGGCGCCGGCCGCGGCCCGGACGGCGGTGGTGATCTGCGGCAGGTTGCGAGCGACGGCGGTGAGTCCGGCCTGGACGCACGGCATGTCGACAGCACCGCCCTTCACACACCGCTGGACGTCATTGGCACCGATGTTGAGCGTGATCAGCCGGACCTTGCCCTTCTGGAACCGGATCAGATCGACGGCAGCCTCCAACTGGCTTTGGCCGTCCGGGTAGGTGCACCGGCCGTCGGCGATCATGCCCGTGCTGGTTTCACCGCTGCAGGCAAGGTTGACGAGTTTGGCGCCGCGGTACTTGTCCCGCAGGTTGGCGTACACGCCGCCGACGTAGCCTCCGGTCTTGTTGTCGCCGAGCCCCGGCTGGTAGCCGGCCGCGAGCGAATCCCCCAGTGCCACATAGGCTCCGGACGACGCGTGCGGATTGTCTGCTCCGGCGGATGCGGCCGGTGCGGCAGTGAATCCGGCGACGGCGAGTACTGCTGACAGTGCGATGGAACGCTTCATGGGGGTGCTCTCCTAGCGGGGTGTGATCTGGCTCACTCTGCCACGTCGGACGTTTCCCGGCTCCGATTTCCCGCTGCGTTTGCACCCGACTACCGTGCTCGCGTGGCGCAGGTGCTCTCGCAGGACGACTGGCGAGCCCGCTCGCTCGCCCACGAGCGGCGGGTCGACGCCTCCGTTGCCGCACACATTCACCGCCGCGATCGCGGTCTGAAGCACCCCATCGACGACTTCCTCTTCCAGTACTACCCGTTAAAGCCCTCGCACCTGCGTGTGTGGCACCCGGGCGCCGGAGTCGTCCTGGGCGGAGCTCAGGAACGGTCCGACTGGGCGTTCTACCGAGTGGACGACGGGGGCGCGTCCGTCGACGTGCCCGCGTTCATCGAGCGCAAGGGCGAGGTACTCGAGTTGGCTCGCCGGCTGCTGTCGGTGACATCGGAGCGTCCGATGCAGTTGTCGTGCTTCGGGATGCACGAGTGGGCGATGGCCTACCGCACGCCCGCGGACGAGGTGCGCCACGCACAACTGCCCCTTCGTCTGGGGCATGCCGGCACCGACGACGTGGTCGATTCGCACGATCTGCGGTGCACCCACTTCGACGCCTACCGCTTCTTCACCCCGGACGCCGTTCCTCGCAACTCGGCTGTGCTCGAACGTAATTCACAGGCGAACTTCGAACAACCAGGTTGCCTGCACGCGGGCATGGACCTCTATAAATGGGCCTTCAAACTCAGCCCGCTCGTGCCGAGCGAACTGGTGATGGACTGCTTCGACCTCGCCCGCGAGATCCGCCTGCTCGACATGCGAGCCTCCCCATACGACGTCACGTCCCTCGGCCACACCCCGGTAGCCGTCGAGACCCCTGAAGGGAAGGCCGAGTACGTCCGCCAGCAGCGAGCGTTCGCCGACCGCGCCCGTCCCCTGCGTCAGCGCCTGCTCGCGGTGCTGGAGGTTCCTGCTTCCCTTTGGTGCGCACCCGTGCGCGCAATCGTCGAATCGTAACCGGGAGATCGACCCACGTCCGACCGTTGTTCCAGACCACGGCTGCCCACAGCCGGCATCGAGGTGACGGGAAGTGCAGGAGGGAACGCCGTATACGCAGTCACCTGGTGCATTTCGAGTTACCTCGGCTCAACCCCGCGCTTGAGCAAGCCGTAGCTGAAGGAGTCGACAAGAGCGAGCCAGCTGGCATGGACGATGTTTGGAGCGACGCCGATGGTCGTCCAGGTGCGGTCGGCGTCGCGGGTCTCGATGAGGACGCGCGTGGTGGCGTCCGTACCGGTGGCCGCGTCCAGGATGCGCACCCGGAAGTCGATCAACTCGAAGGACGCCAGTTCGGGGTAGGTAGCCGAAAGTGCTTCTCGCAGACCGTGATCCAGCGCGTTGACGGGACCGTTCCCCTCCCCCGTCGCCACGTGCCGCTCCCCCGCAGCGTGGATCTTCACCGTCGCTTCGGCCAGCGCGGGCAGGTCACCGGGCGACGAGTCGATGATGCACCGCCACGACTCGGTGTCGAAGTACTGCACCCGCTCGCCGGACGCTTCCTCGCGCAGCAGCAGCTCGAAGGTGGCGTCGGCGGCGTCGAAGGTCCACCCTTCCTGTTCCTGCGCCTTCACCCGTTCGACGACTCGAGCCAGTACGTCAGGCCTGCCGGACAGGTCGTACCCGAGTTCCTTGCCCTTCAGCTCGATGCTCGCCCGCCCGGCCATGTCGGAGACCAGGGTGCGCATCGAGTTGCCGACGAGCGCCGGGTCGATGTGTTGGTAGAGATCGGGGTCGACCCGCAGCGCGGACGCGTGCAGTCCGGCTTTGTGCGCGAACGCGGACGCTCCGACGTACGGCTGGCGCCCCTGCGGTGCGATGTTGGTGATCTCACTTATCGCGTGGCTGAGGTGCAGCGCGTTCCGGAGCCGGTCGGGGTCGATCACCTCGCGCCCGAGCTTGAGTTGGACGTTGCTCGCCACCGTGATCAGGTCGGCGTTGCCGGTGCGTTCGCCGTACCCGTTGACCGTGCCCTGCACGTGCATCGCCCCGGCCTGGACTGCTGCGATCGAATTGGCGACGGCGCAGCCGGTGTCGTTGTGGCAGTGAATGCCGAGCTGTGCGCCGGTGGCGTCCTGCACTTTCTGGACGACCTCGAACACCTGGCTGGGCAGCATCCCACCGTTGGTGTCGCACAGCGCCACCACCTCGGCTCCGGCGTCCGTCGCACAGCAGACGACGTCGGATGCGTATGCGGGATCGGCGAGGTAACCGTCGAAGAAGTGCTCGGCGTCGACGAACACTCGCCGACCCTCACCGACGAGCACCGCCACCGTGTCGCGGATCATTGCGAGGTTCTCCTCGAGCGAGGTGCGCAGCGCATCCTGAACGTGCCGTACGTGCGACTTGGCGACGATGGTGACGACCGGCGTCCGAGCATCGAGCAGCGCCCGCACCTGAGGGTCGTCGGCAGCGTTGCCGTGTGCCCGCCGGGTCGACCCGAACGCCGCCAGCAGAGCGTTCCTCAACAGCACCTCGCCGGCTGCGGCCAGCTTGAAGAACTCGGTGTCCTTCGGGTTCGCCCCCGGCCACCCGCCCTCGATGAACCCGACACCCAGGTCATCGAGCAGCCCGGCGATCGTGAGCTTGTCGGCGACGGAGAGGTTCAGACCCTCCTGTTGGGCACCGTCCCGCAGGGTGGTGTCGTAGACGTGGAAGGCGCTCATCATCGGTCCTCGTCGGTGCGTTCGGCTTGGTGGTCTGGCCGAGCCCCGGCTCTCCGCTTCGCTTCCGGGTGCGGGTGGCCCGGCAAACGAAAAACCTCCCGGGGTAACGGGAGGTTGCGCGTCGAGCCGGGCTCGACGCGCTAGCAAATAATGAGGGCGGAGGTGACCGCGTGTCCCATGACTGCCATGCAGACATCATGCCGACGTCCAGGCAGCGGTGTCCACGCCGTGGGTCCGCCGTCTCGCGATGCGGTCGCCCACCTTCCCGTACGAGACGCGCGAACCGGCCACAGATGCATGATCTGTGACCGGTTCGACCGACGTGGGTACTCAGGCGAGACGGGTCATCCAGCCGTGCGTGTCCTCGGTGCGTCCGTACTGGATGTCGAGCAGTGTCTTGCGGATCTTCATCGCGATCTCGTCCCTGTGCCCCTCGACGCGGTGGTCGCACGAGCCACCGTCCCACTTGAGTTCGCCGACAGGAGTGATCACGGCAGCGGTGCCACAGGCGAAGATCTCGGTGATCTCGCCGGACTCGGCGCCGTCCTTCCACTCCTGGATCGGGATGCGACGCTCCTGGGGTTCGAGGCCGAGGTCCTTGGCCAGTTCGAGGATCGAACTGCGCGTCACTCCCTCGAGGATGGTGCCGGTCAGTTCCGGAGTGACGATGCGGCCGTCCTTGTAGACGAAGAACAGGTTCATGCCGCCGAGTTCCTCGATATAGGTATGCGTCGAGGAGTCGAGGAAGACCGCCTGGTCGCATCCGGCGGCGATGCCCTCCAACTGACCGGCCAGGGAGGATGCGTAGTTGCCGCCGCACTTGGCGGCGCCCGTGCCCCCCTCGCCGGCGCGCGCGTAGTCGTTGGAGATCCACAACGACACCGGCTTCACGCCACCGGGAAAGTACGACCCGGCAGGCGAGGCGATCACGCAGTAGGTGACCTCCTTCGAGGGGCGAACCCCGAGGAAGGCCTCGGACGCGAACATGAACGGACGTAGGTACAGCGAGGTCTCCGCGCCGTCCGCCGCCTCTGGCACCCAGTCGACGTCGGCCTGCACCAACGCCTTGAGCGAGTCGACGAAGTCTTCCTCCGGGAGCACCGGCAACGCCAATCGCTTTGCGCTGCGGGCGAATCGGGCAGCGTTGGCCTCGGGACGGAAGGTCCAGACCGAGCCGTCGGCGTGCCGGTAGGCCTTCATGCCCTCGAAGATCTCCTGCGCGTAGTGCAGCACCGCAGCAGCCGGGCTCATCTGGATCGGGCCGAACGCGGTCACTTCGGCGTCGTGCCAGCCCTCGTCCTGGCTCCACTTCGCCAGCACCATGTGGTCGCTGAAGTGGTCGCCGAAGCCGGGGTTCGCCAGGATCGCAGCACGATCGGCGACGCTCGCCCGGTCCTGACGGGGGTTGGAACTGAACGACAAGGACATCGAGGATCCTCCTGCAGGTTCGCCGCGCTGTGATGGGCCGGCGGAGAAGACGTGTGGGTGTGACTCAGATTACGCCGCCGCCAGCATCGCGGACGATCGGCCTCAGGCGAGCGACGCGGTGATCGTGTCGCCGATCTGCGCGGTCGAGCGCACCTGGTCTCCTCGCGAGGCGAGATCGGCCGCGACCGCGTGCTCGATGCGCCTCGCTTCGTCCGTGCGACCGAGGTGCTCCAACAGCATCGCGACCGACAGGATCGTCGCCGTCGGGTCGGCCTTGCCCTGGCCGGCGATGTCGGGCGCCGAACCGTGCACCGGCTCGAACATCGAGGGGGTGCTGCGGTCGGGGTTGATGTTGCCGGACGCCGCCAGCCCGATACCGCCGGTGACGGCCGCCGCGAGGTCGGTGACGATGTCGCCGAACAGATTGTCGGTGACGATGACGTCGAACCGGGACGGGTCCTGCACCAGGTAGATCATCGCTGCATCGATATGGGCGTAGTCGTGGGTGACGTCGGGGAACTCGGCACCGACCTCCTCGACCGTGCGGCGCCACATGTGCCCGGCGTACGACAGCACGTTGTGCTTGTGCAGCAGGGTCAGCTTCTTGCGCTCACGAGCCTGCGCCCGCGCGAACGCATCGCGCACGACGCGCTCAGCGCCGAAACGGGTGTTGACGCTCACCTCGGTGGCCAGTTCGTTGGGTGTGCCGACGCGCAAGGCGCCGCCGTTACCGGTGTACGGACCTTCCGTGCCCTCGCGGACGACGACGAAGTCGATGCCCTGCGGCGCAACGGAATTCACGTCCAGGGGACTCTTGACGCCGGGGAACAGCTTGGCCGGACGCAGGTTGACGTGGTGGTCCAGTTCGAAGCGGATGCGCAGCAGCAACTGGCGTTCGAGCACTCCACTCGGCACGCTCGGGTCGCCGATGGCACCGAGCAGGATCGCGTCGTGGCCGAGCAGTTCCTCCAGCACGGAATCCGGCAGCGTTTCCCCCGTCGCGTGCCAGCGGCGCGCGCCCAGGTCGTACTCGGTGCGGGCCACCTTGGCCTCGGAGACCGCGTCGAGCACCTTGAGACCTTCGGCCACGACCTCAGGGCCGATGCCGTCCCCGCCGATGACGGCCAGGTCGATGGTGTCCGCAGTGGCGTTCCGGCTGCCCGTCTCACTCATGCCCACATGCTAGATCGGCGTCTTGCATGGTGGTACGCGTGTCTCATATTCCGATAGTTGGAGTGCAACGAGAACCGCCCCTCGCCCGTGTGGGGCGAGGGGCGGTCCTCACGAGAGATTCTCGGATCAGTCGCGCAGGTCCATCGACTCCTGGAGTGCGCGGCGTGCGTCCATCTGCTCTTCGGTCATTCTCATCAACCCTCGGAATATCGCCTGCCCGCGGGGGCAGCGGTGTCAATGCACGTAGTGCGAGGTCCGGGCGGTGCGGGGTTGCGCGCTCGCCGGGCCGGTCAGCCTCGTCCACCGTGATCGACGGTGGGACGAGAACCGATGCTACTCACGGGTTCGATGGTGGGAAGCCCGCTTTCACGACGTGGACCGTCAGTGCATGCCGTGCTGATCAGCGTGCGGCCGAGCCCTCGACGTAGTCGGAGTCGGACGAGCCGTCCTTGATCCAGCTCATCAAGCCGCGCAGCTTCTTGCCCGTGGCCTCGATCGGGTGCTGAGCACCCTTCTCGCGCAGCTGCTTGAACTCCGGCGCGCCGGCATCCTGGTCGTCGATGAAGCGCTTGGCGAAGGCACCGTTCTGGATGTCCGCAAGGACCTCCTTCATGTTCTCCTTCACCCGCGGGTCGATGACGCGCGGACCCGA
Source organism: Yimella sp. RIT 621 (assembly GCF_004146205.1). NCBI lineage: Bacteria > Bacillati > Actinomycetota > Actinomycetes > Micrococcales > Dermacoccaceae > Yimella > Yimella sp. RIT 621. Next base: position 117,260 of record NZ_SEIP01000004.1, on the reverse strand, counting down.
GACGTAGTCGCCGTACTCGGCCGTGTCGGAGATCGACCAGCGCTGCTTGGCGATGCCGCCCTCGACCATGAGGTCGACGATGAGCTTGAGCTCGTGCAGGCACTCGAAGTAGGCGACCTCGGGCTGGTAACCGGCCTCGATGAGGGTCTCGAAGCCGTACTGCACCAGCTGCGAGGCGCCACCGCAGAGAACTGCCTGCTCACCGAACAGGTCGGTCTCGGTCTCTTCGGTGAACGTGGTCTTGATGCCGCCGGCACGCAGGCCGCCGATCGCCGCCGCGTACGACTTGGCGAGGTCCCACGCCTTGCCGGACGCGTCCTGCTCGACCGCCAGGAGCACCGGCACACCGCGGCCGTCGACGTACTCACGACGCACCAGGTGCCCCGGTCCCTTCGGGGCGACCATGAGGACGTCGTTGTCGGCGCCGGGCTTGATGTAGTCGAAGCGGATGTTGAAGCCGTGGCTGAACAGCAGCGCCGCACCCTCGGCGAGGTTCGGCTGGATCTCCTGCGCGTACAGACGGCGCTGCACCTGGTCGGGGGCGAGGATCACGATGAAGTCGGACTGCTTCACGGCTTCGGCGACCGGCAGGACGGTCAGGCCCTCGGCCTGTGCCTTCGCCGCGGAGCTCGAGCCGTCGCGCAGGCCGACGACGACCTGCACTCCCGAGTCGCGCAGGTTGAGGGCGTGTGCGTGCCCCTGGCTGCCGTAACCGATGACAGCGACCTTGCGGCCCTGGATCACCGACAGGTCAGCGTCTTCGTCGTAGAACATGTCAGCCACTTCTGGTTCTCCTCTTGTTGCGAATTCGATTGAAGTTCTTGGGGTTTCGGAAACTCAGCCGGCCTTGCGGGCACGGTCGGTGATCGACCGTCCACCGCGTCCGACGGCCACCAGACCGGATTGCACGAGCTCGCGGACGCCGTAGGGTTCGAGCACGCCCAGCAGTGCGCCGAGCTTCTCCGGCGTGCCGGTCGCCTCCAGCACCACCGAGTCGGTGGTGACGTCGACGACGTTGCACCGGAACATCTGGGTGATATCGAGGATCTGGCTACGGGTGGCGGCGTCGCTGCGCACCTTGATCAACACCAGTTCGCGCTGCACGGAGGCCGCCTGTTCCAGTTCGACGACCTTGAGCACCTCGATGAGCTTGTTGAGCTGCTTGGTCACCTGCTCCAGCGCCTGCTCCTCCACATCGACCACGACGGTCATCCGGGAGATCTCCTCGAACTCGGTCGGCCCGACCGCGAGCGAGTCGATGTTGTAGCCGCGTCGGGAGATCAACCCGGCGATGCGCGCGAGCACACCCGGTTTGTTCTCGACCAGCACCGAGAGTGTGTGGCGCGCCATCAGTGCTCTCCTCGAATCAGGTTGCCGCCGAACATCATTCGCCCTCTTCCTCACGGTCGAAGACCGGCGCCATGCTGCGCGCTATCGTCACCATGTCGTTGCTCACGCCGGCGGGCACCATCGGCCACACCATCGCGTCCCGCTCGACGACGAAGTCGATCACCACGGGAACGTCGTTGATCTCCATCGCCTGCTGGATGACGGTGTCGACGTCCTCGGGACGCTCGCAGCGAAGGCCGACGCAGCCGTAGGCATCCGCGAGCTTCACGAAGTCGGGCACCCGCGAACCGATGGCAGTGTGCAGGTCGGTGTTGGAGTATCGCTCGCCGTAGAACAGCGTCTGCCACTGGCGCACCATGCCGAGGGAACTGTTGTTGATGATCGCGACCTTGATCGGGATCTTGTTGATCACGCAGGTGGCCAGCTCCTGGTTGGTCATCTGGAAGCAGCCGTCACCGTCGATCGCCCACACCGTGCGCTCCGGTTCGGCGACCTTCGCACCCATCGCGCCCGGCACCGCGAAGCCCATCGTGCCCAGGCCCCCGGAGTTGAGCCATGAGTTGGGGCGCTCGTACTGCACGAACTGCGCCGCCCACATCTGGTGCTGACCGACACCGGCGACGTAGGTCGCCTCAGGGCCGGCGATCGCACCCAGACGCTCGATGACGTACTGCGGCGCCAGGGCGCCGTCCTCGTCCGGCTCGATGAAGCCGAGCGGGAAATCGCGCTTCCACGTGGTGGTGCGCTCGCGCCAGGCGTCGTAATCACCGATCGGTCCGTCGACTGCCTTGAGCATCTCGAGCAGGTCGTTGATGACTTCCTTGCAGTCGCCCACGATCGGCACATCGGCCACTCGGTTCTTGGAGATCTCGGCCGGGTCGATGTCGGCGTGGATGACCTTCGCCTCGGGCGCGAACGACTCCAGAAGACCAGTGACGCGGTCGTCGAAGCGGGCGCCGAGGGTGATCAGCAGATCTGACTTCTGCAGCGCGGTCACCGCGGAGACGGATCCGTGCATGCCGGGCATTCCCAGATGCAGGTCATGACTGTCGGGCACAGCGCCGCGAGCCATGAGCGTGGTCACCAGCGGAATTCCGGTGAGCTCCACCAGTTCTCGCAACTCTTTGGCTGCGCCGCCGCGGATCACACCGCCGCCGACGTAGAAGACCGGACGCTTGGCGGCCCGGATCAACTCGATCGCGGCGCGAATCTGTTTGTGGTGCGGCTTGGTCACCGGACGGTAACCGGGCAGGTCGACGACCGGCGGCCAACGGAAGGTGGTCTTGGCCGTCAGGGCGTCCTTGGTGATGTCGACGAGCACCGGACCGGGGCGGCCGCTGCTGGCGACGTGGAAGGCCTCGGCAATCGCCCGCGGGATCTCGTCCGCGTCCGTCACCAGGTAGTTGTGCTTGCTGATCGGCATCGTGATGCCACGGATGTCGGCTTCCTGGAAGGCGTCCGTACCGATCACCGCCGAGTTGACCTGACCGGTGATCGCGACCATCGGGACCGAGTCCATGTAGGCGTCCGCGATCGGGGTGACCAGGTTGGTGGCACCGGGCCCGCTGGTCGCCATGCAGACACCGACGCGACCGGTTGCGGACGCGTAACCCTGCGCGGCGTGGCCGGCGCCCTGCTCGTGACGCACCAGAATGTGGCGCACCTTCACCGAGTCCAGCAGCGGGTCGTACGCGGGCAGGATCGCTCCGCCCGGGATGCCGAAGACGGTGTCGACACCGACCGCTTCGAGTGCCAGGACGAGGGCCTGGGCGCCCGTCACATCAGCGATCTCCTGGACGCCCTGCGGGACGCGAGCCGCTACCTGGGCCGGCGACGGAACAGGCTGTCCCGGTCGAACGGCGGGTCGGATCGTGGTGTCTGTCACGGCAACCACCTTCTGCGTGTGTTCGGTCATTTCGGACTCGGACATGAAAAAAACCCTCCGGCCCGAAGGCAGTGAGGGTGAGCGCGTCGACCGACCGGAGTCAGCTGACGCGCTTGGGAAGTACGAGAATCCGTGCCATGTGTCGATCTTCGTCCGCGACCTGGACGACCGTCAACTATGTGAGACGGTCGTCTCACATAGTGATCGGGTGACGCTGGTCACCCGCGCCCGACGAAGACCTGTGCGAGTTCGGTGGCGCCCGGGGCGAGGTCGGCCCACTCCCCCTCGATGCGGAGGACGGCGACCGCGCTGGTGGCGAAGTGGTCGACGAAGTCGACGGCGGCGTTTGCCTCGGTCAGCGCGGCGGCGATCGCCGGCACGCCCGGCGCGTGGCCGACCAGAGCGACGCAGTGCGCGTTCTCGGGGGTCTCGCGCAGCACCTCCAGCAGCGTTCGCGGCGAGGCGTCGTAGATGCGTTGTTCATGGTCGACGATCGGTCCGACGCCGGAGGCCTCGACGATCGCAGCCCAGGTCTCGCGCGTCCGGGTCGATGTGGAACACCACACGAAGTCGGGGCTGAGGGACTTCTCGCGAAGCCACTCGCCGACCGCCCGGGCGTCCAGGACGCCACGCTCGGTGAGGCAGCGTTCGTGGTCGGTGGTCGAACCGTGGGGTTCGGCCTTGGCATGACGGATCAGGATCAGAGTGCGGTCCGTGGTCATGGCTAGAGCATGTCACTGCGTCCGTGCCGGTGGGCACCCGGACGGTTCGCAGAGCCGATCACGCAGAGCAGAACTGCGAGCGCCGCCCACCAGACGAAGCCCGCCCAGTGCGATGCGGACAATGATTCGCCGAGCTGGACGACCTGCCGGACGCCGGAAACTGCGAGCCCCGGAGGTGTCCACGGCCCGATCGGCTGCCAGAGCACATCGGCGCGTCCGAACCCTTCGGCACCCGCTCGGCTCGGACTGGCGGCGACGAACGTCAGCGCGAGTGCCCACCCGACCAGGCCGGCGGGACCCGCGAGGGCGAGCGCTGCCCGGGCAAGCAGTGCCGAAACAGCGAAGGTTGCGGTACCGATGACGAACAGGCGAAGCGCGTCCTGAACCCACGCCGGAATCGTCAGTGCTGCGATTCCTACCGAGACAGCAACCACCGGGGCTCCCGCGACCAGGGTGATCGCGACGCCCCTCAGCTGTCCGTGAACGGACTCGTGCCCGCGCCGAACGGCAAGAGTGAAGGCGAGTCCGCAGAACAACCAGGAGAGTGCCAGGTGGTACCCGTGCCGTCCCGCGTGGTCCTCCCTCGACGGCGCCGTGATGTCGGCTGTGACGACAGTGCGTGATGACGCCCGCTGCACCGCCTCGGCGACCACACGCACTGCTGCGGTCGCCTCGACCCCCTGTGCCGAACTCACGGTCAGCGAGTCCTGCGGCTTGGTCGGATCGACCAGCAGGACGCCTTGGGTACGGTCAGCCCGAAGGTCCGCCAAGGCATCGGCCTCGGTGCCACCGAGATAAGCCCGGACGGGGTGTCCGTCGACGGTGTTGATCTGGTTGGCGACGTACCCGGCCCAGGTGTGTCTCGGCGAGACCACGACGAGTGACGGCGTCTGTGGCGTCGATTGCAGGAGGACGAACCCGGCGAAGAGAAGTGCCTGCACGAGTGCGATCCAGCCCACTGCTGTCACCACGCGCAGCACGTGGTCGCGTCGGTCGTTCTGCACGGTCTCAGTCGCCGACGACCACGACGTTGCTGAGTTCACCTGTGGCAATGAAGTGAGAAATCTCCCTGCGCAGCAGCCGAATCAACCGTGGCGTGAACGCCGTCGTCGCACCGCCCACATGCGGTGTGATCAGCACGCCGGGCGTCGTCCACAGGGGGTGATCCGCAGGCAAGGGTTCCGGATCGGTGACGTCCATCGCTGCTCGGACGTGGCCGGCTGCGCAGGCACGCTGCAGGGCGTCGGTGTCGACGATGCCCCCGCGGGCGACATTGACGACGAGCGCGTCGTCGGGGAGTGCGGCAAGGAACTCGTCGTCGACGAGGTGCCGGGTGGCGTCGGTCATGGGCAGGATCAGGAAGACGATCTCGGCCGCCGGTAGCAGCTGATCGATCTCGTCGATGCCGTACACCCGATCCACCAGGTCGTCGCCGGCCCGCGCCCTGGACGCCACGACGGTGCAGTCGACCTCCAGCACCTGCAGGCGGGAGACGAGCATCCGTCCGATGGAGCCGTAGCCGATCACCAACGCCTTCCGGTCGGCCAGGGAGGGTCGGTCGGCGAGCCGCAGCCACTGCCCCGACTGCTGCGCGCGGACGGCGTCCGGGATCGCCCGTTGCGAGGCGATGGCCAGCCCGATCGCCAGTTCGGCGGTGGACGTGTCGTGAATGCCTCGGCCGTTGGCAAGAGCGACGCCGGACGGTAGGTACTGCAGGGCGTGCTCGAACCCAGCAGTCGCCAGTTGCACAGCCTTCAGGCTCGGCAGCTCACACAGGTGCTCGAGTCGCTTCGGGTTGGACATGTACGGCGGCACGACCAGTTCGATGTCGTCCCGCGGTGGCGCGTCCTTCATGTCCCAGACGACCAACTCGACTCCGTCGAGGTCGGTCAGTTGGTCGGCCCAGTCCTGCTGGGCAACGCTGACGACAGTGCGGGCTGCGCTCTTCTCGGTCACGGCCCGACGCTATCGCGCGAAGCGTTCGCTGAAACGCGTTGCGCCCGGACCGCGAGAGTCCGGGCGCAACAATGCAATCGGCGTTCAGCTGAGCTTGGAGATGATCAGCTCGCGCGCTTTGGCGGCGTCGGCCTGACCCCTCATCTCCTTCATCACCTGACCGATGAGCGCACCGGCAGCCTGCACCTTGCCGTCGCGCACCTTCTGCGCCACGTCCGGGTTGGCTTCGATGACCTTGTCGACGGCGGCTTCGAGAGCGCTGTCGTCCTGAACGAGTTCGAGTCCGCGGGCGTCGGCGACCTGGGTCGGCGAACCCTCGCCTGCGATGACGCCCTCCATGACCTGGCGGGCCATCGAGTCGTTCAGACGTCCGGCCTTGATCATCGAGTCGAGCTCGGCGATGTGAGCTGGGGTGACGCCGAAGTCGGAGACGGCCTTGCCCTCGTTGTTCGCGCGACGTGCGAGATCGCCGGTCCACCACTTGCGGGCGGCGGCGGGTGACGCACCGGCGGCGACAGTCTCCTCGATCAGTTCGACGGCGCCGGCGTTCAACACGTCGCGCATCTCCAGATCGCTGTAGCCCCAGTCCTTCTGCAAACGCTTGCGACGCTGGGCCGGCGGCTCGGGCAGGGTGGTGCGCAACTGCTCGACACTCTCGCGAGTCGGCGCGACCGGTACGAGGTCGGGCTCGGGGAAGTACCGGTAGTCCTCCGCGTCCGACTTCGGTCGACCGGACGTGGTGACTGCGGTGTCCTCGTGCCAGTGGCGGGTCTCCTGCAGGATCGATCCGCCGGAGTTGAGCACCGCTGCGTGCCGGCTGATCTCGTAACGCACCGCACGCTCGACCGAACGCAACGAGTTGACGTTCTTGGTCTCGGTGCGAGTGCCGAACTTATCCGCGTCCTTGGGCATCAGCGAGACGTTGGCGTCGCAGCGCATCGACCCCTGCTCCATCCGGACGTCGCTGACCCCGAGTGCCTTGATCAGGTCACGCAGCGTCGAGACGTACGCCTTGGCAATCTCCGGCGCACGCTCACCGGCGCCGGTGATCGGCTTGGTGACGATCTCGATCAGCGGGATACCGGCCCGGTTGTAGTCGATGAGCGAGTACTCAGCACCTTGGATGCGGCCGGTCGAACCGCCGACGTGCAGCGCCTTGCCGGTGTCTTCCTCCATGTGGGCGCGCTCGATCTCCACCCGGAAGACGGTGCCGTCCTCCAACTCGACGTCGAGGTAACCGTTGAACGCGATGGGCTCGTCGTACTGGCTGGTCTGGAAGTTCTTCGGCATGTCCGGGTAGAAGTAGTTCTTCCGGGCGAAGCGGCACCACTGCGCAATCTCGCAGTTGAGCGCCAGGCCGATGCGGATGGCTGACTCGACGCCCTTCTCGTTCACCACGGGCAGGGCGCCGGGCAGACCGAGGCAGACCGGGCAGACCTGGGTGTTCGGCTCGGCGCCGAACCCGGTCGCGCAGCCGCAGAACATCTTGGTGTTGGTGTTCAGTTCGACGTGCACCTCGAGACCCATCACCGGGTCGTACGTGGCGATCGCCTCGTCGTAGTCGACGACGTCATCGACGTGGGCGCTCATCAGTTCGCCGCCTTTCCGCCGAGTGCCGGCGCCTTCGTGAGAATCGGAGCGCCCCACTGCGACAACAGCATTCGCTCCAATGCGGCGCCGACTTCGTACAAACGCTCGTCCTTGGTCGCCGGCGCGAGGATCTGGAACCCGCTGGGCAGGCCGTCCTCGGCGAGGCCGTTCGGGATGGACATGCCCGGGATCCCGGCAAGGTTCGCGGGGATGGTGGCGACGTCGTTGAGGTACATCGCCATCGGGTCGTCCAGCTTCTCCCCCATCTTGAACGCCACGGTCGGCGCCGTCGGGGTGACCAGCACGTCCGCCTTCTCGAACGCGGCGGCGAAGTCGCGCGCGATCAGCGTGCGCACCTTCTGCGCCTGGCCGTAGTACGCGTCGTAGTAGCCGGAACTGAGCGCGTAGGTGCCCAGGATGATGCGGCGCTTGACCTCGTCGCCGAAGCCGGCGTCGCGGCTGGCCGCCATGACCTGCTCGGCGCTCGGGTTGTCGACGCCGTTCGGCGGGACGCGCAGGCCATACCGCATCGCGTCGAACTTAGCGAGGTTCGAACTCGCCTCGCTCGGCAGGATCAGGTAGTACGCGGCCAAGCCCTTCTCGAACGAGGGACAGGAAACCTCGACGATCTCGGCGCCGGCTTCTTCGAGCAGCTTCACCGACTCCTCGAAGCGCGCCTTCACCTGCGGCGCGAAACCGTCTGCGGAGATCTCCTTGATGATGCCGACACGCATCCCCTTTACCTCACCGCGGCGGGCGGCCTCGACGACCGGCGGGACCGGTGCGTCGATCGAAGTCGAGTCCAGCGGGTCGTGGCCACCGATGACCTCGTGCAGCAGCGCCGCGTCGAGCACCGAACGGGTGCAGGGGCCGGCCTGGTCCAGCGAACTCGCCAGCGCGATGAGGCCGTAGCGGGACACGCCGCCGTAGGTCGGCTTGGTGCCGACGGTGCCCGTGACGGACGCGGGTTGACGGATCGATCCGCCGGTGTCGGTGCCGATCGCCAGCGGCGCCTCGAAAGCAGCGACGGCGGCCGCGGAGCCACCACCCGAACCGCCGGGGATACGGTCGAGGTCCCAGGGGTTGCGGGTCGGGCCGTAGGCGGAGTGTTCGGTGGAGGAACCCATCGCGAACTCGTCCATGTTGGTCTTGCCGAGGATCGGCATGCCGACCGCCCGCAACCGCGACACCAGCGTGGCGTCGTACGGCGGGATCCAGCCCTCAAGGATCTTCGATCCGGCGGTCGTCGGCTGACCCTTGGTGGCGACGACGTCCTTGACGGCGATCGGCACCCCGGCGAGGGTCGGGAGTTCGGCGCCACCGGCGCGGCGCTCGTCGATGGTGCGGGCGGCGTCGAGCGCACCCTCGGCGTCGATGTTCAAGAAGGCGTGCACGTCGCCGTCGACGGCGGCAATGCGGTCGAGGTGGGCCTGGGTGACCTCGACTGCGCTGAGCTCTTTGCGGGCGAGCGCGGCGGCGAGTTCGGCCGCGGTCGAGGTGATGATGTCGGTCAAGTCAGAACCAATCGTGACGGTCTGGGCAGGTCGGTGATCTCGGGTGGAGCGCTCGCTCAGTCCTCGTCAAGGATGCGCGGCACCTCGAAGCGGCCGAGGTCGGACGCGGGCGCACCGGAGAGCGCCTCTTGCTGGGTCAGGCTCGGGCGCACCTCGTCGGGACGGGTGACATTGGTGAGCGGCAGCGGGTGCGACATCGGCGGGATGTCGTCGGCCGCGATGTCGTTCACCTGCCCGACGAACCCGACGATCTGTTCGAGTTGGCCGGCGAGCTTGTCGAGCTCGGCGTCGGACAACTGAATGCGGGCAAGCATGGCGACGTGCGCGACCTCGTCGCGGGACAGCGAAGGCATGGCATCAGTCTAGGGCGCTGTCTTGCGTGCTCAGGTCGGCCTCCAGGCTCCACAAAGGCGCATCACCAGTCGTGTGGCTCGAAGTCCTTCAAGAACACGCCGTAAAGATCGGTGCCCCGCTCCCCCTGCACGATCGGGTCGTACACCCGAGCGGCGCCGTCGACCAGGTCGAGCGGCGCATGCCAACCCTCACCGGCAATGCGCAATTTCTGGTCGTGCGGGCGCTCGTCGGTGATCCAGCCGGTGTCGACGGCGGTCATCAGGATCTGGTCGGTGTCGAACATCTCTCGCGCACTGGTGCGGGTGAGCATGTTGAGCGCGGCTTTGGCCATGTTGGTGTGCGGGTGGCCAGCGCCCTTGTAGCGACGCCCGAACTGTCCTTCCATCGCGGAGACGTTGACGACATAGGCACGGCGCGCGCCCGCCTCCACCGCGGCCCGCATCGCCGGCCGAAGCCGCGACACGAGAATGAACGGTGCGACCGAATTGCACAGTTGAACCTCGAGCAGTTCCAGCGGTTCGACCTGGTCGACGGTGTCGGTCCACGAGTTGCTCGTGGCCAGATCGGGCAGCAGACCCCCGGCGTCGACCGCCGTGCCCGCGAGATAGGCCTCGAGGCTGGCGCTTCCGGCCGAGAGCACCCGTGCCGACTCCGCGGCGGCGAGCGCCGCAGCCTCGTGATGGGTGTCGTCGTTGCCGTGGTGCGCGACCGCGTCCGTGGCCAGGGAGCTGACCAGTTGCGCGGGGTGCGCCTGGCTCGTGCGGTCGAAGGTGATCTGTGTCGGCAGCCGCGAATCGTCTTGCAGCGGAAGGGTTTCGGCGTTGACCAGGTGGGAGTAGGCGCCGGGGCTGCGCCGCACCGTCTGTGCTGCATTGTTGATCAGGATGTCGAGCGGGCCGGCGGCAGCGATTTCCTGCGCGAGCGCGGCGACCTGGGCCGGGTCGCGCAGGTCGATGCCGACGACGGTGAGCCGGTCGATCCAGTCGTCCGCGTCGGGCATCGCCCGAAACCGGCGGACGGCGTCCTTAGGGAACCGGGTGGTGATGGTCAGGTCGGCGCCGTCGCGCAACAGCATGAGCGCGATGTACATGCCGATCTTGGCCCGCCCCCCGGTCAGTAGGGCACGCTTGCCGCGAAGGTCGGTGTGGGGGTCGCGCTTGGCGTGCGACTTCGCCGCGCAGGCAGGACACAGCCAGTGGTAGAACGCGTCGACCTGCGTGTACTTCGCGTGACAGATGTAACAACCCCGCGGGAAATTCAGTTGTCCTGCAACGCTTCCCGGCTCGTCGGCTTGCAGCAGGATGCCGTTCGTCTCGTCGTCGATGCGCATCGGTGAACCCGTTGCCGTCGCCGCGAGCACTTCCTCGTCGGCTGCTCGTAGCGGCGCCTGCCGTTCCTGTCGCGCGGCGGCACGTCGGGCCTTGCGCACCCGGTTGAACATCCGCTGCGAGGCGCGCTTGACCGCCTCGATGTCGGGGTGTCCCGCGGGCAGGCCGGGCAGGTGCTCGAGCACCCGAAGCGCCGCGGCGAGGTCATCGGGATCGATCCGCTGGGAACCGTCGACCCCCGATGCTGCGTCGTCGTCGGGAGAAGTCACCACCGCAGCGTAGGCCCGATGCTCGATCGAGCCGACCTAGGCTCGGGTCGCACACAACGGATAACAACCCGTAACGAGAGAGGCATGCTCATGGGCCTGTTCGGCCGGAAGAAGAAGGACGACCATGCAGGGGCGCAGCAAGCGAATGCGGCAGACGCCGCTGGGGACCTTGACCACGACGGGAGTCACCGCGAGATCGACGACTACTGGGCTCAGATCGGCGACGTCGACCATGACGTCATCACCTACCTGATCAACCCGATGTTCCAAGGGGCCCCGGCCTGGCCCAACACCCGCCAGGCCTACCGCGTGGTGCGCACGCCGAACACGGTGATCATCGCCTCCGACGGTCTCGCCGACCGGTCCCCCGACGGCACCGGACCCGGATTCGGTTGCGAGGTCTACATCGAGTCGCCGGCCCTGGTGGGCGCGCAGTTCGAAGACCTTCGCGGCAGTTGGATGTTCGCCGCAATCGAGAACTTCGCCCAGAACGTCGCCAACACGCAGGGCATCAGCGGCCACCTGAGGCAGTACGGCGTCGCGTCGATGGAGTTGCCGCTCGACGGCACCGACATCCCCGATGCCCTGCTCACCGAGCACGGCACCGCGGGCGCACTCATCGGCATCCCTGCCGCCGGGCGCGCCGCTCAGGTGGCGACGGCCGACGGGCCGGTCGACATCGTGCCGCTGACGATCATCGGCGCCGACGAACTCTCCGTGGTGCTCGAGCAGGGCCAGGCCGGCCGCGACAGCATCGTCGCGGCACGCCAGCAGGACGGTCGCGGTCACGTGACGATCACCTGAGTCGGCGCGCCAATGCTTCGCGGGTGGCCGGCGCGGCTGTCTCAGTCGGGCCGGCCGCCGCGTAGCGCGGTGATCACGACGTCGACCAGCGCCGTCCGCTCCAAACCCGCAACCTCGGCGATCGGGAACCACCGGGCTTCGTCGGTGCTGCCCCCCTCTTCGACGGTGCCGAGGCTGCCGCCGGTGATGCGGGCATGGTGCACGACGCGCACGGCCTTGAAGGGGCGCCCGCGCTCGCCCTCCTCGCGGAACCAGGTGTCGACCAGCAGCAACTCCCCCAGCTCGACCGCGAACCCGGTCTCCTCGTAGACCTCCCGCACGATCGCCGTCGGGATGTCCTCATCGAACTCCACCCCGCCGCCCGGCATCGTCCAGGACGGCGTGAACCGGCCTTCCCCGTTCCAATAGCTCAGCAGGATCCGGTCGTTGTCGTCGACGACCGCGGCGTACGCCGCCAGCCGGGTGTCGTAGTCGGTGAAGTGCAGCACCCCGCGAGCCTGTCACGAGCACCGACCGCAGATGACAGCCGACGTGTAGCCATCGAGCGCTGACCGTCTCGCACAATGCGCTGGTCGTCGTGTCGTCCAATGCCTCCGTTGGACATGAAGCCGGGCGAGTCGCCGCCCACACCCGGACTAGGCTCTTGACGTGAGTATCAAGGGGATTCGCAGGTTCGGGCCGCGGTCAGCTGTTGCCCTCGCGTCGGTGTTCATCGTTGTGGGGTGCTCAACACCAGCGCCACAGCAAGGAAGCGTGAGTTCCGTCCCGTCCTCCACTGCTGCGCAGAATCAACCGTCGCCGCCGTCGACCGTAACCAGCTCAGGCACCAGTTCGGCAACGCAAACGTCGGTGCACTCGGACAGCCGCTCAAGTTCCACGTCGACGCTGCGCCCGAGTTCGTCTACCTCGACCCGCCGGCCGTCGCCGACCGCGACTCAGAGCACAGTGAGAGTCACCCCAAGCTCACGGACGACCCCTGCCACCAGCCGCCCGGCAGCAGGCTGTCAGACCTACCCCGGACCGGTCGGCGACCTGGTCATCGATCCGTGTGCACGCCGTGACGCGAATGGGTTCGCCGTCGATGGACCAGCCCTTCCGGACGCCCCAAGCGAACAGAGCAGTGCTGCCGAATGCCGGGCGTACCGCGATCAGCTCCGAGCCTGGTCCAACTACCAGAACGCGCACCGCCCACCGGGGGCAACCGCAGGCTTGCCGATGAGCTCACAGGTTCAGAACCTCTACCTCGTGTGCAATCTCGGCTACTACGACTCGTGACCCGGGTCGCCTCACGCGTGTCGATCGTTCAGAGGGTGTAGTTGCGCCACTGCTGCGCGGTGATCCCGTAGATCACCTCACCCTGCTCCCATCCGGGGATCGGGTCGGGCCACTCGCGGACTTCGGTGCTGAGATGACGCATGCCGATGGCGCGCGTCGCGCCACGCGAACCGGCGTTGATCGCCATCGTCTCGGCCGTAACCCGTTGCAGGCCAACTGATTCGAACCCGTGGCGCAGCAGCTCGCGGGCCGCCTCGGACGCGAATCCCTGGCGCGATCGGGCGCGTGGCACCCGCCACCCCATCGACGCCGAGACGGTGTCGACCGGCTCGGCCGGGTCGCTGGAGCTGCGGCCGATGTCCCACCACCCCAGGAACTCGCCGGTGACGTCGAGGCCGACCCACCAGCCCAGGCCGACCGATTCGCCCGTGGTGTCGGCGCGGCGCGGGCCCTAGAAGTCGTCGGTCTCCTGCGGGCTGCGTGCGCGGCCGAGCAGGTAGCGCATCACCTCCGGATCGGAGTCGAGGTGGTGCAGCAACGGCAGGTGTTCCGGACGCATCGGACGCAACTCGATGCGCTCGGTGCGCAGCACCGGACGGGTCATCGACCGGCGGCCAGGAGGTCGGCGGTGATGTCGAGGTGGCCGCGGTGTTGGGCGAGCTCTTCGTAGATGTGCAGCAGCACGCCGCCCTGGGTGCGCACGGCGGCCAGCTGGGCCGGCGTGTACCGGTCGCGGCGCAGTTCGGCGACCGACCCCGCCGCGCCGTCGAAATCGGTGAGGTCGCGCTCGAGCTGGGCGCGTTGGCGTCGCACCAGCGCGACCGCCTCGGCGACCGTGCCCGACGCAGCGAACTCGGCGTCGCGGTCGCGATCGGTCGAGCGGCCGGCGAGGGCGAGCGCGCCCCAGTACTCCATGACGCCGCAGCAGTGCGCCGCGATGACGTAGGGCGAGTTGGCGCCGGGCAGATCGGGCCGCTGGTTGACCAGGTCGTCACCGAGTTGCTTGAGCGTCACGCACATGCCATCGAGCGCGAGGTCGATGTGCTGCAGCGCGTCGTCGAACCGAATGTCAGTCGCCATCGGGTTCTCCATCGGGCTCGGCATCAGGTGTTGCATCGGCGGGTGCCGGACCGTTCTCGAGAAGTTCGCGGAAGCCGTCCTCGTCGAGGATCGGCACGCCGAGTTCCTCCGCCTTCGCCGCCTTCGACCCGGCGTTGGCACCGATGACGACGTAGTCGGTCTTCTTGCTCACCGACCCCGCAGCCTTGCCACCGCGAGCGATGATCGCCTCTTTGGCGCCGTCGCGGGTGAACCCGTCGAGCGAACCGGTGACCACGACCGTGAGCCCTTCGAGCGTCCGCTTGATCGACTCGTCGCGCTCGTCGGCCATCCGCACCCCAGCTGCCGCCCAGCGGTCGACGATCTCGCGATGCCAGTCGCTGCCCTCGCCGTCGAACCACTCACGAACCGCTTCGGCGATGACAGGACCCACGCCCTCCGTCGACGACAGCGCTTCGACGTCCGCATCCCGGATCGCCTCGAGCGATCCGAACTCGGTCGCGAGCGCCCGCGCGGCAGTCGGCCCAACGTGCCGGATCGACAATGCGACCAGCACCCGCCACAGCGGCTGCTGCTTGGCCTTCTCCAACTCCTGGAACAGCTTGTCGGTTGTCGCTCGCGGCGCGGCCGGTTTCGCCTTCGTCGCCTTGGTGAAAAAGAACGGCTCCTTGGCTGCCGGCTGCTCGACCCCGGCCTTCTTGCGGCGGCGCCACACCTGCACGTCGGCGAGGTCGTCGACCGACAGGTCGAACAGGCCTGCTTCGGACGACAGCACCGGCTTGCTGGGTTCGTCGGACGCGTCGTCGGGACGCCCGTGCTCCGGGTCGGTCAACGCGATCGCGGCCTCCCAACCCATCGCCTCGATGTCGAACGCACCACGCGACCCGAGGGAGAACATCCGCTCGCGCAGTTGGGACGGGCACATGCGGGAGTTGGGGCAGCGGATGTCCTTGTCGCCCTCCTTCTCGTACGCCAATGTCGTTCCGCACGAAGGACATTCGGTGGGCATCTCGAACTCGCGCTCCGACCCGTCGCGAAGGTCGACGACCGGGCCGAGGATCTCCGGGATGACGTCTCCGGCCTTGCGCAGCACGATCGTGTCGCCGATCAGCACGCCCTTGCGCTTCACCTCGAAGGCGTTGTGCAGCGTCGCCATCTCGACGGTCGACCCGGCGACCTTGACCGGCTCCATGACGCCGTACGGGGTCACCCGGCCGGTGCGACCCACATTCACCCGGATGTCGAGCAGCTTGGTGTTGACCTCCTCCGGCGGGTACTTGTAGGCGATCGCCCAGCGAGGAGCTCGGGAGGTGTTGCCCAGCGCGCGCTGCGCCGGCACCTCATCGACCTTCACGACGATGCCGTCGAGTTCGTGTTCGACATCGTGGCGGTGCTTGCCGTAGTACTCGACGAACTGCACGACCTCGTCCGGCGTCGCAACCACCTTCGAACGTTCGGTGACCGGCAGCCCCCAGGCTCGCAGCAGGTCGTACGCCTGACTCTGCCGCTCGATCGTGAAGCCTTCGCGATGGCCGATGCCGTGGACCAACATCTGCAGCGGCCGGGACGCGGTGACCTTCGGATTCTTCTGACGCAGGGAGCCCGCTGCGGTGTTGCGCGGGTTCGCGTACGGCGGCTTGCCCTGCTCGACGAGGTCGGCGTTGAGCTGCTGGAATGCCTGCACCGGGAGGAACACCTCGCCACGCACCTCGACCACCTTCGGCATCGGCGCGTCACCGTTTTCCTTCAGCCGCAACGGGATTCCATCGATCGTGCGGGCGTTGAGCGTGACATCCTCACCCGTGGTGCCATCGCCGCGGGTGGTCGCCCGGGTGAGCGCGCCGTCCTCGTAGAGCAGGTTGATCGCCAGGCCGTCGATCTTGAGTTCGCACAGGAAGTTGATATCGCCGCCGGCTTCGCGTTCGGCGCGCGCGAGCCATTCGCGAAGTTCATCCTCGGAGAAGACGTTGTCGAGGCTGAGCATCCGCTCGAGATGCTTGACCGGGGCGAACTCGGTGCTGAACGTGCCGCCGACCCGCTGCGTGGGGCTGTCAGGCGAGCGCAAGACCGGGTGCTGTTCTTCCAGCGCTTCGATCCGCTGCAGCAGCCGGTCGTAGTCGGCGTCGCTGACGGTCGGTGCGTCCTTGACGTAGTAGGCGAACTGGTGGTCGTTGACCTGCTCGACCAGTTCGGTCCATTCGTGGCGGGCGGCCTCGGGTACGTCGGTCTCGTTCTGCACAGCCCAATCCTGCCTCAGGACCCCGACAGGCTCTCCGACTCCTCGCCGAGCCGTTCAGCTGCCTGCGCCAGTACCTTGAACAACGCCCGAACCGCCTCCGGGCTCGAGCCGGCGAGCCCGCAGGCGGGCGTGAGGACCGTCGTGCGCAGGTCAGCTCCGGTGAGCCCGACCGAGCGCCACGTGCGCACCAGCGGATCGCTGATCTGCTCGGGCCTGGTGACCGAACCGTCGGCGGGCACGGCACCCGCCCACAACCGACGTCCGGACTCGACCAGTTCGGCGACCCCGTCCCACTGCCTGGGCTTGACCAGGGACGTGTCCACGGCAAGATCGAGCCCGTGGACTCGGCGCAGCAACGGCACCGGGACTCCGGGCGCGCAGCAATGCAGCACCTGGGCGGCGACGTCCTCGATCGAAGCGACGAGAGCCGACAGCCCGTCCACGACCACCGACTGGTCGACCGGACGCACCCTGCCGTAACCGGACGCGGTCGGCAGCGCCCCGGCCAGCACGGCAGGCAACGACGGCTCGTCCCACTGCAGGATCAACTGCGCGCCGGGGACCAGACGCCGAACCGTGGCGAGCGCGCTACGGACGCCCTCGGACAGGGATTCGCGCAGGTCCCGCGTGGCACCGCGGTCGGTGAGCACTCGTTCGCCGCGCGGCAACGATACCGAGGCGGCGAGCGTCCAGGGTCCGCTCCACTGCACTTTCAGGGGGCCCTCGTACCCGTCGAACGCCTCCGCCAACTCATCGAGGTCCTCGCGAAGAAAGGCCTGGGCGCGACGGGCGTCGAGACCGTTCGCATCGGTGAGTCGCCAGCCGGACGGTTGCAGATCGACACCGAGGCCGGCGAGTCGCGCCGCAGAACGTCCGATCATGTCGGCACCCGGGCCGCGTGCGGGAAGCTCCGGCAGGAACGGAATACCGTTGCCGTCGAACAGGTCTCGCACCACGCGGACCGTCTCCCGGACGTCGGTGCCCGGCATGCTGCCGATGGCGCTGAACGCCGGGGAGTTGGTCACGCGAACGAGGCTACTTCAGCGACGACAGTGGCTTGTTGCCGATGCCCTTCATCGTCTTGGTGACCTTCGTGCCGTCCGTCTGCACGAAGCAGGCGGTCAACTGTGTGCCCTTGGCCCACGGGTTCGGGCCGGAGCTGTTCTGCGAGATCACGATGTCGCCGCGGGTGGAGCCCAGGAAGTCCTTACCCATCTGCCGACACTTGTCGAGGGCGGTCTTCTTCATCTTGTCCTCACCCGGGTACGGGCCGAACGGGGTGTTCTGGAACCCGCCGAACGACTCCGAGACGTGCGGCTGAGTGCACGGGACGATCTTGCCCGGATCGCCGCTCGCCTTGTCGGTGGTGCAGAAGGCGTACTTCGCCAGACCCTCCTTGGTGACGATCCCCTTCAGACTTCCCTGGACCGACTCGTATCCCGAATCGTCTGCGGTCGTCTTGGCCACCAGGCAGACGAACTGCTCGCCCGACTTCGGGTCGGCCGACGTGCCCACCTGGTCGGAGATGAGGATCGTGCCGAATGCCGGGCCACCGGTGTACTTCGGTGCCTCGCCCTGGCAGGTGTAGTTGCGCAACGCTGCCCTTTTGACCAGGTCACCGGTGTGCTCGGAGTTCGGCACCACTGCGGTGACCTCGAGCTTGTGCGGCTGCGAACAGTCGACCTTCTTCGGGTCACGACTCGACTCCAGGCAATCACCGGCGGCGAACGTGCGCGGTTCGGAGGTCGGCGAGGACGACGTGGGCGAGGACGAGGTGGGTGACGACGCCGTCGGCGACGCGGGCGACGACGGCGCCGTCGAGGTCGCAGAAGTCGGCGAACCACCGTTACCGCTCGTGCCGGGTCCCGTTCCGATCGTCGGTGCGTCCCCTCCGCCGCAGGCGGACAGAGTCAACATCGCGGCAGCAGCCAGGCCCGCCCTTGCATGAGTTCGCATACGCATCACTTCAGACTCCCCAGGGGCTTGTTGCCGATGCCCTTCATCGACTTGGTGACCTTGACACCGCCGACGGTTTCGACGAAGCAGGCGGTGATCGGTTGTCCACGCTTCCAACCGGAAGCCGGTGAACTGTTCTGCGAGGCGACGATGTCTCGTCGCTGGGCGCCCAGGTAACGCTGGGCGTACGGGCGGCACTGCTTGAGCATGTTCGCGTTGTGCTTGTCCAGGCCCGGGTAGGCGTCACCGAACTTGCCGGTGATGAATCCGCCGATCGACTCCGCGACGTGCGGTTGGGAGCACGGCACCATCTTCACCTTGTCGCCGCTCGGTGGCAGCGAGGTGCACAACTGATACTTCTCGAACCCGTCGGTCTTGACCGCGTTCTTGACCGATCTGGACACCTTCTCGATCCCGGTATCGGTCTCGTTGTAGAGCATCACGACACAGGCGATGCGCTCGGCAGACTTCGGATCCTTCGACGCCGAGATGCCTTGGCTCAGGAAGCGCGTGCCGTATCCCGGACCGCCGGTGTACTTCGCCGCCTCGGTGAGGCAGGTGTAGCTGCGCAGGGCGTTCCGCTTCACCAGGTCGTTCGCGTACTCCTTGTTCGGCACGAGCGCGCTGACCTCCATGTCGTGCGGCCGGGAACAGTCCACCTTCTCGTAGGTGCTGTACATCAAGCAGTCGCCGACCGCTAGCTCGGCCGGCGCCGACGACGTCGAACTGGGCGTCGAACTGGGCGTCGAACTGGGCGTCGAACTGCTCGATGACGACGAGGCGGACGAGGCAGCTGTGGAGGTGCTGGACTCACTCGAAGTCGAGGGCGAGCCGGAGTTGGGCACGACGGTCGGCCCGCCGTCGTCACCACCACAACCGGCCAACAGCACAGCCGCGGTCACGGCCATGGTGAGAATCGACTTCCTCGGCATTGTCCTGCTCCCCCTCCGACGGATGTTCGCGCCAAGGGTACCGACGTACTCAACCGGTGTGCGGATCCCACATCGGCGCAATTACCTTGTCAGCGGGTCGATCTGCCCGTACGGGTGATCGTCGCCGACCCGACGACGCGTGTGCCTTCGTACAGCACGACGGACTGTCCGGGGGCCACACCACGGGTTCGTTCGTCCAACCGGACCACGATCTCATCCCCCTCGGCTCGCACTGTTGCTGCGAATTCCTCTCCGTGAGCGCGCAGTTGGGCACCGAGCCTGACCTCACCGATCGGTGCGGGGCCGGGCCAGCGGGTGTGGCTGCCATGGATCTCGTCGACGCCGAGAAGATCCTCGGTGCCGACGAACACGGTGTTGGACGACGGGTCGACCTGGGTGACATAGCGCTTGGCGCCGTCTGCTCGCGGCACCTTCAGGCCGAGCCCGCGACGCTGGCCCACCGTGTAAGCGAAAGCACCATCGTGCTCACCGACGACCTCGCCGGACTCGTCCACGATCGGTCCGGTCGCGGCGCCGAGGCGCGAGGTCAGCCAACCCTGGGTGTCACCGTCGGCGATGAAGCAGATGTCGTGGCTGTCCGGCTTCTTGGCCACGGAGAAGCCGCGCTCGGCCGCTTCCTTGCGGATGTCCGGCTTGGTGGTGTCGCCCAGCGGGAAGAAGGAGTGCGCGAGTTGGTCGGCGTCCAGAACCCCGAGCACATACGACTGGTCCTTGGCCATGTCGACCGCCCGGTGCAGTTCGCGTCCGTTCGGCCCGTCCACGATGCGCGCGTAGTGACCGGTTGCCACGGCGTCGAACCCGAGCGCGAGGGCCTTGTCGAGCAGGGCAGCGAACTTGATCCGCTCGTTGCACCGCAGGCAGGGGTTGGGTGTGCGACCGGCGCGGTACTCCGAGACGAAGTCCTCGACGACGTCCTCACGGAACCGGTCGGCCATGTCCCACACGTAGAACGGGATGCCGAGCTTGTCGGCCACCCTTCTTGCGTCGCCCGCGTCCTCGATCGTGCAGCAGCCACGAGCCGACTCCCGCAAGGTCGCAGCGGACTGTGACAGAGCGAGGTGGACGCCGACGACGTCATGGCCGGCATCGAGCATTCGCGCGGCACAGACCGCAGAGTCGACACCACCGCTCATCGCTGCGACGACCCGCATCAGCGCACCCGTCCGGAGTGGTGCGCACGTCGGGCGCGGTCGACGGCCGCCGGCAGTGACGCAAGGATCGCGTCGACGTCCGCGTCGGTGCTGGTGTGGCCGAACGTGAGCCGCAGCGCCCCACGGGCCTCGGCTTCCGGGAATCCCATCGCGAGCAGGACGTGGCTCGGCTGTGGAACACCCGCCTGACACGCCGACCCGGTCGAGCATTCGATGCCCGCAGCGTCCAGCAGATAGAGCAGCGAGTCGCCGTCGCAATCAGGTACGCGCAGGTGGACGTTGCCGGCAAGGCGTCGGTCGGTGTCGCCGGGCGCATACGGTCCGCTGACAGCGATGCCCAGGTCGAGCGACAGCGCGCCTTCGACCAGTCGATCGCGCAGGCCGGCGAGCCGCTTCGCCTCGACATCGAGTTCCGCGACGGCCGCGGTGAGGGCAACGGCGAGACCGCGGACATTCGCCACGTCGAGCGTGCCGGAACGCAATTGACGTTCCTGTCCCCCGCCGTGCGTCAATGGCGTGAGCTTGACGTCACGTCGTGCGAGCAAGGCACCGACGCCCTGAGGTGCGCCGAACTTGTGGCCCGAGAGGCTGAGCATGTCGACGCCGCTGGAAGCGAAATCGACCGGAACGTGCCCTACCGCCTGCACCGCGTCGGTATGGAATCGGACGCCGAATTCCCTTGCGACCGAGGCCAGCTCGGGAACGGGCGCGATGGCTCCCACCTCGTTGTTGACCCACATCGCCGACACCAGAGCCGTGGACTCCGCGTGCTGCTCGAGCAGGGCCCGCAGACCATCAGGACTGGGCACCGCTTCACGATCGACCTCCAACCAGACGACATCCGCTCCCCGATCGACGAGGAACTCGACCGGGTCGAGAAGGGCGTGATGCTCGGTGGTGCCGATGATCAACGTCGTGCGCTGCGGATCGGATTCGGTGGCATGCCAGAACGAACCCTTGACGGCGAGGTTGTTGCTCTCGGTGCCACCTGAGGTGAACACGACCTCGGACGGGGCAGCCCCCATGGCCTCCGCGATCTGTTCCCGGGCCTCCTCCACCACGCGACGGGCTGCCCGCCCGGCGGAGTGCAACGAGGAGGCGTTGCCGACCACACTGAGTTGGGCGGCCACCGCTTCGACGACCTCCGGGCGGACGTTCGTCGTCGCGGCGTGGTCGGCGTAGACGTTCTGGCTCACCCGCACGAGTTTACGTCCGATCCCGGGGTGGTCCGACTCCCGCGCACGCCCGCCCATTTGCAAGACTTGACGCACCCCGACCGGAACAGCCGAGGAACATGCCCAATGACCGTCCGCCCCCGCCTGCTCGCGTTGAGCCTGACCACTGCCCTGACGATGTCCGCATGCACGTTCCGGTCGGACGATTCGAAGGAATCAGGGACCACCGACCAGGACTCAATGCCTGCGGCCGCCTGTTCCTCGGGTGAGGCTCCGAGCCTCGGCGGCAAGACGTCGGCATTCGACGCTCCGGTCGCGGTCGAATCCAGCGGCGCCCTCCGCACGCAGGTCTCCGAGCCGGCGATGAGCACCACCGCGTCACCCACCGACGGATATCGGATCGCTCAGATCAAGGTCAGCGCCCGCGTCCAGACCAACGGGGTGTTCGCCCTGCACCCCGAATCGTTCGTCCTGGCAGATCCTGACGGTCAGCGATGCGCCCAGCCGGCAACCAACCCGCTGCGTGGTGCCCTTCAGGTGAGCCAGGTCGATGAGTCGAAGGTGGTCTCGGGCGTCGTCGCGTTCATCGTCCCTGCGGAGGCCAACCTCTCCGACTACGCCGTCCACTACGTCGACAAACCGGGATCGCCCAAAGCGATCGCGTCCTGGTCCGGGAACGGATCCGCGCCGTCGCCTGCCACCGTCAACACCTGCTCGACGAACCGGTCCGGCATCAAGCTCGCCGGTGCGAAGGATCAGGAGTTCTACAAGCCGTTCACCACCGGTGACGACCCGATCTCCTTGACGATCACGCCAAGCACACCCTGGAGCCGGGAGTTGAAACCCGGACCGAACCAGCCGAACGATGTACGTGGAGTCGTGGTGAGCCTCTACGTCGCCGCCAAGGGGTCGGTCGGCTACATCGAACGCAATCAGTTCCAGCTGATCGACGACAAGGGCAATCTCTGCCGCTACAACGAACTCGGCAGCGACGGCGAAAACCTCACCAGCGACCTCGTGGAGACGGACAAGCCGAAGCGCTACACCCTGGTCTTCTGGACGCCGAAGGGCTCCGAGGTGGCGGGCTGGAAACTGCTGTACATGCCTGAACCGAGTGACCGGAAGGTCACCGCGACCTGGACGCTGAAGCCGCGGGCGAGTGCGTCGAAGTCACCTTCGTCGTCTGCCTCGTCGTCTGGCCCGGTGCCGTCGAGCAGCACTGCGACGGGCTGAGGCTCACCCCTTCTTCACCAGCTCGATCAGTCGATCCAACACTCTGCCGTCGGCGCGCAACCCGTCGTGCAGATATTCGTTCGTGATCCACGGATGCATCCGCGGCAGCAATTGCGCTGTGGCAGTTGAGTGTTCGCGCAGTACGTAGGGATCGTCGTAGTAGATTGCAGCCGCGCAGGGGACGTCGGTGCGCGCCAATGCGTCGGCGTCGTACAGCTGCGGCCACTCATGGGCGGCGAGCAGATCGGCCGCCTCCTTCAGTGGTCGCAGTCCGGACACCTCGTCCAACAGCCAGGGGAACGGGTGCTCGGCGGTCAGCATGGTGGTGTCGTCCCGGTAGGACGACGGCATCACCCGCTCGCACGACCAGCCGGTGACTCCCCCGTCGGCATAACAGGCCTCGTGCAACACGGTGTAGATGGGCGTCCAGGACGGGAACGGGAGCATGGCCGAAGCGACGGCCCCGAACATCGGTGATCGCGGGTCACGCTCGAGCAGGTAGTGCAGTTGCTCCGAGCCGTATGACATGCCGAGCCCGTTACCGATCTGCCGAAAACGCCTGGCCGACAACGATGTTCCGTCCGGCAGCTTCACCGCCCCGACGTCGCAGAGCTCGACGACCCGGCGCACTGCGTCACGGTCGCCGGGGAACCTGGCGTAATGACGTTCGACCAGTTCCGCGGTGCGCTCGTAGGTCGCGGCATAGACCTCGTCGACCGGCATGCCGACCGGCGGGATGCCCCCGGTGAAGAAGACCTCCCGCAGGCTGTCCGGAGAACGGCTGAGGTAGTGCAGCGAGCAGAACCCACCGAACGACTGCCCCAGCAGGCTCCACTGCTCGACCAACAGGTGCTCGCGCAGCACCTCACAGTCGCGCACGATCGAGTCGGCACGGAAGTTGACCAAGTAGTCGGCCTGCTCCTGCGCGCTCATCCCTTCGAGGCCATCCACAGGAGTCGACAATCCGGTGCCGCGCTGATCGAGCAGCAGCAGTCGGTAGTCACGGACCGCGCGTTCGACGAAGCCTGGACCGACGGGGTCTGTGCTCGGCCGCGGACTCTCGCCACCCGGTCCTCCCTGAAGGAAGACGAGATAGGGCTTGTCGGCCGCGTCCGGTAGGGCAATCTCCCGGGCGAAAATCTCGATGGTGGCACCCGACTGGTCGTCGTGATCGAGCGGGACCTCGAGCCGGTGATTGGTGAGGATGAGTCCGCCGCGCCGTTCGATGTCGACCATGACGCGACCGTATCCGGCGTCGGGTGACGCGAAAACGCCCGCCCCGTTTCCGGGACGGGCGCTTCGACCTGCGCGTCAGTTCTTGGACTGCTTGACCGCTTCGGTGGCCTGCGGCAGCACCTGGAACAGGTCGCCGACGACGCCGAAGTCGACGAGTTCGAAGATCGGCGCTTCCTCGTCCTTGTTGACCGCGACGATCGTCTTCGAGGTCTGCATGCCCGCGCGGTGCTGAATCGCACCGGAGATGCCGGCAGCGACGTACAACTGCGGGCTGACCTGCTTACCGGTCTGACCCACCTGGTTGGAGTGCGGGTACCAACCGGCGTCGACCGCGGCGCGCGAGGCACCCACGGCAGCGCCGAGGGAGTCGGCGAACCCCTCGACCGGACCGAAGTCACCGCCGGTGCCACGACCACCGGAGACCACGATCGCGGCCTCGGTGAGTTCGGGACGACCCGACTTCTGCTTCGGCTGACGGTCGGTGATCTTCGCGCCCTTGGCGGCGTCGGACACCTGGACGTCGACGTTCACCACGGCCGCACCGGCCTGCGACGCGGTCGGCGGCAGGATGTTCGGCTTCACGGTGATGATCGGCAAGCCCTTGGTCACCTGCGACCTGGTGGTGTAGGAGCCGGCGAACACCGACTGTGTTGCGGTGACGGTGTCGCCGTCGACCTCAACAGCAGCCGCATCGGTGATCAGACCCGAACCGGTCTTGATCGCCAGTCGCGCGGCGGCTTCCTTGTTGTGCGGGGTCGAGGGCAGCAGCACAGCAGCCGGGGACGCCTGCTCGACGACGGCGGCGAGGGCCTCGGCGAGCGGTGCGACGAGGTAGTCCTGCACGTCGGCGTTGTCGATGACGTACACCTTCTCAGCGCCGAACTGAGCCAGACGCGGACGTGCGGCCTCGACGTTGCTGCCGACGAACACGGCCGACGGGGTGCCGATCTGACGTGCGATCGTCAGCAACTCCGCGGTGGTCTTCTTGACGGTGCCATCGGTGTGGTCGACCAGGACGAGAACTTCAGCCATGACGAATCTCCTTGTCTCGTGACTGATCAGACGAACTTCTGGGCGGACAGGAACTCGGCGAGCTTCTTGCCGCCATCACCTTCGTCGGTGACAACGGTGCCCTGCTCACGCGGCGGACGCTTGTCGGCGCCGACGACCTTGGTCCACGAGTTCTCCAGGCCCACCTGTCCCGCGTCGACGCCGAGGTCGGCCAGCGACCATGTCTCGACGGGCTTCTTCTTGGCGGCCATGATGCCCTTGAACGAGGGGTAACGCGCCTCGTCCGTCTGGTCGGTGACGCCGACGACGGCGGGCAGCGATGCCTCGAGGTTCTCGGACGCGATGTCGCCGTCACGGCGGCCGGTGACCTTGCCGTCGGCGACCGACAGTTCGGACAGCTGGGTGACCTGGGGCAGGCCCAGTCGCTCGGCCAGCATCGCCGGGACCACGGCCATCACGCCGTCGGTCGAGGACACACCGGTCATCACGATGTCGGGCGAGCCGATCTTCTTGACGGCCTCGGCCAGCACCAGCGAGGTGGCGATTGCGTCCGAACCGGCGATCGCGTCGTCCAGCACGTGAACACCCTTGTGGGCGCCCATCTGCAGCGCCTTCTTCAGCGCCTCGGCGGCACCCTCGGGACCCACGGTGAGAGCGGTGACTTCACCTTCACCGGCCTCGACGATGCGCAACGCCTGCTCGACCGCGTATTCGTCGAGCTCCGAGAGGAGACCGTCGACGCCGTCGCGGTCGGTGGTGTTGTCGTCCTCGAACGTGCGGTCGCCCTGGGCGTCCGGCACGTACTTGACGCATACGACGATGTTCATGCGCGTCCTTCTGTCGTGTTGGGCGGTGCCGCAGACACGGGCAACCGCATGGGACTGGTTTCAGCCTAACCCCGTGTTACCCGCAGGTAACTATCGGGGTTGCGTCAGATCGTTCAGTTGTTGCGTACCCAGATGAGCAGCATGCCCACCAGCGTGAGAGCGACGATGATCCACGGCCCGAGCTTGTTGAGCAGCAGCGCCGAACCCTTCTGCGGCGCGCCGTGGACGACGTCGGCCTTGGCACCGAGCAGGGCATCCGCGATCGCGGCACCCAGGCACAGCAGCGCGCCGATCACGAAGATGACGACGGGCGACATGCCGATCAGCTTGTCGGTGTCCTTCTGCATCGCGGCCCAGCCCCACAGCGTGAGGAACATGCCGAGAAGTCCGAGCAGGGCCAAAGCGATTGCCTTGGTGCGCGATCGGGACGCGGCCTTGGTGTCGGGCAGGATCACGCTCTCGGCGTAGGCGCGCGGTTCACCGAACAGCGCGAGCGGCTCCTCGCCCGTGGCCTTGCACTTGTCGTCGATCGCCTCGAGGGCCGTGTTGACGACCGTTCCGGACGCTCCGCGCTCCGTCAGCTTCGCCACGAACGGCTCCTGCCAGTCGGAGGGGATGTTCCACTGCTTGATCGTCATTTGGGATTCCTTTCTCACCCGAACATGTCGAAGGGTAGTGCCGAACCTCGCCGTGCGGCGGGTGCGGCACCACCCTTCGTGGAGCCTTTGCTGCAGCGTCGCTGCGTCCGGCGTCACTCGCCGGTGAACTGCGCCTTGCCCGGACCGTTCTCGACGAACGAGTCCATGCCGATCTGCCGGTCCTTGGTCGCGAACAGACCGGCGAAGTGCGCGCTCTCGATGCGCAACGCGGTCTGCAGGTCGACCTCGAGGCCCTGGTCGATCGAAGCCTTGGCGGCGCGCAGTGCGATCGCCGGACCGTTCACGAACGGCTTCAGCTTGACCTTGGCCGCACCGAGCACGTCACCGGGCTCGCAGAGTTCGTCGACGAGGCCGATCGCGAGCGCCTCCTGGGCGTCGATCATGCGGCCGGTGAAGACGAGGTCCTTGGCCTTCGCCGGACCGACCAGACGGGTCAGACGCTGCGTCCCGCCCGCACCCGGGATCAGTCCGAGGAGGATCTCCGGCTGACCGAGCTTGGCGTCGTTCGTCGCAACCCGGAAGTCGCACGCCATGGACAGTTCACATCCTCCTCCGAGGGCGTAGCCGGCGATCGCCGCCACGGTCGGCACCGGGATGGCGGCGATCGACGCGAAGCAATCCTGCAGGCGTCCGGCCCGCTTGACCATGTCGGCGTACGAAGCCGTGCGCATCTCCTTGATGTCGGCGCCCGCGGCGAAGACCTTTTCGCCGCCGTACACCACGACACCACGGACCGAGTTGTCCTTGGTCAACGCGAGCGAGGCCGCCGCGAGACCTTCCTGGATCTCCTCGTTCAGGGCGTTCATCTTCGGGCGGTCGATACGCAGCACCGCGATGCCGCCGTCGACCTGCGTGGAGACGAACTCCCCGTACGCGGTCATCGGGCCTGACCGTTCAGGCCGTCGCCCTCGCCGCCGGTCGCCGCGTGCGGACCATCGCTGGTGGCGGCCTGGTGCCACATCTGCACCGCGTGAACCACCATCTGGGTGGTCGACTGCAGCAACATCGGCAGGTCGGACTCGGGAGTGATGAGGTGCTCGCCGGTGACGACGAGGTTGCCGTTGGCGATGCCGGCCTTGATGATGTTCAGGCTCAGCGTGATGTCGTTCGCCGCGAGCAGACGCTTGTTGAGGTCGGCCGGGACGTCGTCGCCGATCTGCCACTGGCCGAAGACGCGGATCATGGCCGGCTCGCCGTCGATCGCGCGCACGAACAGCTGCTGCTCGGGGGTGCCCTCAGGGGCGTCCTCGCCTGCGGGCAGGAGGTAGCTGACGTCGCCGTCCTCGTCGACCTCGGGGTTGAGGCCGACCGAGCGCAGTGCCTCGACGACGCGGTCACGCGCGGGCGACTCGTCGTTCGGGCCGGCAAACGTGGGCTGACCCTCCTGAGCCTGGGGCTCGGACGGGTTGCCGTTCTGGTTTCCGGACGTCGGGAAGTTCGGCAGTGCTGTGGGATCAGTCATGGTCGCCACGGTAGTCGACCGTAGGCTTTCCCTCATGCCCACCCGACCGGTCGCTTCAGTCCCACGTTCACTCGATGCACCAGCAGCCCCGGGGGTCACTCTCACAGCCGACGGCGCCGAGTTCGCCGTCGTGGCGGACCGCGCTTGGCGGGTCGATCTGTGTCTTTTCGACGAGTCGGGCACCGAGTCACGCGTGCCGCTCACCCGGCACCGCGGCGGCGTCTGGTGCGGTGCAGTGGCCGGGGTCGGGCCTGGGACGCGTTACGCGTACCGGGCGGAGGGTCCGTGGCGACCCGAGGAGGGTCTGCGCTACAACCCCTCGAAGTTGTTGCTCGACCCGTACGGCCGCGCGGTCGACGGAGAAGTCCGTTGGAATCCGACCGTTTTCGGGCACGAAGTGGACGCGGCGTTCAGCGGCGACGGATCAGTGCGGGACGACCGCGACAGCGCACCGGACATGCCGCGCAATGTGATCGTGGACGACCACTTCGACTGGGACGGCGACTCTCAGTTGTTCACGCCCTGGGATCGCACGGTGATCTACGAAGCACATGTGCGCGGCTTGACGATGCTGAATCCTGATGTGCCGCAGGAACTTCGGGGCACCTACGCGGGAGTCGCGCACCCGGCGACGATCAACCATCTGCAGCGGCTGGGCGTGACCGCGATCGAGCTGTTGCCGATCCACGCCTCAACCAGCGAGCCGCACCTGGTCAAACTCGGGCTGTCGAACTATTGGGGTTACAACACGCTCGGGTTCTTCGCCCCGCACGCCGGGTACGCGTACGCGTCCGATCCGCAGGGTGCGATCGATGAGTTCAAGGGCATGGTCAAACTGCTGCACCGCGCGGGTATCGAGGTGATCCTGGACGTCGTCTACAACCACACCGCCGAGCAGGGAGCTTCGACCGGGGCCACCCTCTCGTGGCGTGGTCTCGACCAGTCGAACTATTACCGTCTCGATTCGCGTGGTCACGACGTCGACGTCACCGGGTGCGGTAACACGATCGACATGACGCACGAGACGCCGCTGCGGATGGTGCTGGACTCGCTGCGTTATTGGGTCACCGAAATGCATGTCGACGGGTTCCGATTCGATCTCGCGGTCGCGCTCGGGCGTGAGCGGGACGACTCCTTCCACCCCGACCACCCGTTCCTGATGGCCCTGCGCACCGACCCGGTGCTCAGCCGGGTGAAGCTGATCGCCGAGCCATGGGACATCGGTTCGCACGGCTGGCGCACGGGTCAGTTCCCGCACCCGATGGCCGACTGGAACGACAAGTTCCGGGACGCGGTCCGCACCTTCTGGCTGCGTGACCTCGCCGCTGATGCCGCAGGCCACCCCGGGCACGGCGTCGCTGAACTCGCCATGCGCATCGGCGGTTCGCAGGACACCTTCGGCTCCCGCTCCCCCATCGCATCGGTCAACTACGTGACCGCTCACGACGGCTTCCCACTCGCTGACCTGACGGCGTACAACTCCAAGCACAACGGCGCAAACGGCGAGGGCAACCGCGACGGTTCGGAACACAACCTCTCGTGGAACTTCGGGGTGGAGGGGCATGCGGCCGCGAACGAGGAGACCGAGAAGCTGCGCCGACGGGTCGTCCGCAATATGCTCGGAACGCTGCTGTTGAGTGCGGGAGTGCCGATGCTGCTCGGCGGCGACGAGTTCGGACGCGGGCAGGGCGGCAACAACAACGCCTACTGCCAGGACAACGAGATCAGTTGGTTCGACTGGGGATTCGAGCCCTGGCAGCGCGATCTGATCGACACGACCGCCTATCTGACCTCCCTGCGTGCCGCGCACCCGGTACTGCGTCAACGTGAGTTCCTGCCCGACCACGACACCGGCTCGTCGCCGGTGCTGCGGTGGTTCGATCAGGACGGCGCCGCGATGACCTCGGATGCCTGGGCAGACGGATCGACGCGGACAGTGCAGGCACTCTTCGACGGCGACAACATCGGTGACGACAACCTGCTGCTGGTGCTGCACGGCAGCTGCGACCACGCCACCATCTCGCTACCGTCGAGCTCGAGTGGGCACGCATGGGAACTGTTGTGGGACAGCGCGATCGACAACCCGGCGGACATCCCGTCGACGACGATCGAGCACAGCGCCGGCTACCCGATGCGCGCTGCGTCCTTGGCGATCTTCAAGGCACCCTCCCGCTGAGCAGCACCCTCCGAAGCGGGTCGCTCGAGGTGCGAGACCCGGGTCACGCCGGTCGAGTAGGTGCGAGCCCCCAGGGCGAGCGCCGCGATCGAGACCACGTCAGATTCACGCGAACCCGGGCGGACGGCCTACTGATTCACCACACGCCGGTCGAGTAGGTGCGAGCCCCCAGGGCGAGCGCCGCGATCGAGACCACGTCAGATTCACGCGAACCCGGGCGGACGGCCTAGTTGTTCACCAACTGATTCTTCGTCGTCACGACTTGGATCTGCGAACTCGGTCCGGCCACGGTCACCGATCCCGGGATGTCCGCCCACTCGCCGCCGTCGACCGAGTACTGGCCGCCGTAGGTCGTCGAGACACTGGTCACGTAGGTGCCCGACTTGTCGTATGCATGCTTGATGTCGCCGTCCGGGTACACACCGCCACCGGACTGCGTCGGACCACTCGAACCGCCGTCGCCGTAGCTGAACACGTTGTGCTTGAACGTCGGCTTGATCCGCACCTGATGGCCGAGCAGGTTCACGGTGTTGATCTCGTTCGGCTGGAATCCCGTTGCTGGATAGACCAACTGGAAGAACGTCGGCAACGTCACGAGCGTCTTCCCACCGATCGGCTGCATCGAGACGGTCGGCTTCGCGAACTGGGTGCGCTCCCACTGGCTGCGAATCATCGCCAACGTCAAGCGCGGACGTTGCACCGCATTCGGGACCGCCGTCGGGAAGCACGTCGTGCCGACGTTCTCCCACACGTTCGAGCTAGCTGCGTCGGGGCTCAACAGTTTGCGGTAGATCCGCGTGTAGGGCCCTTCGACGTTTGCGCCCTGGCAGGTTTCGTACGCCACTGTGCACCCGATCTCGGTCTGACCGACCGGGCTGTTGTTCCCGCAGGCAAGGAGCGTGACGTACTGGTATGGCACTTCCTTGGTCACCTTCTTGCCTGCCTCGACGAATGTCGCCTTCTTCTTGGGAGGTAACGAGGCGGCCTCTTGACGAGACAAGCCAACGGCCGCTCCCCCTCCCGTGACAGCACAGTTACGACACCCAGGTCCGTTTGCGCTTGCCGGCAGCGGGTCGAGTGCGGCGTAGGCGTGTGTGCCGAGCACGACGGCGCTGACGGTGAGGACCCGTGCGATGCTCCTCATGATGTGACCGTCAGATCGTATTGAATCTCGTTGACCCGCCAGCCCGACTTGCTCCATCCGAGATGGAAGACCCGGGACTGTCTCGGTTCCTTGGGGAACTCCTGCGCAATCGCGCCGCTTGAATCCACAATGTTGACCGCTGGTAGGTCGACGACGAGCCCAATGGTTCCATCCGACCGCTTATAGGCTCGCTTGAGAATGAATTGCGTCCCGTCGAAACGATTCTTCTTGGCGACGTTTGAGTCGATTGTCTCCTCGTGCCCGCGGCACGTCTTGCATGTGTCATTCGCAAGCGGGTCAAGGACTGCCTTCATCGGCTTCAGGCCGAGGTCATTGATTAGGTCGTTGTAGTACGTCGCGAACGCAATCGCGCCGGCGTCCGTCTTGTGCTTCGCAGCTTCGGGCACACCGGGCGCGCCGGCGTAGGTCGCGTTGCTGGTCTGACTGGTGGGCGTCGCCGATGTCGACGTGGTCTTCGAGGTCGTCGGCGACGCGGCGGAGGTGGTCGTCGACGACGGCGGGCTGGACTCCGCCTCCGGGGATCCACCCCCACAGCCGACCAACAGTCCGCACGCAGCAGACGCCGCAACAAGGGGCGCAACGGTGCGCATGAATCGAGCCGTCATCAGAACCTCCAGAAGCAAGAACAGCCCTTGCATCGTGCGACCTCCTGCCCTGGGACGGAAGATCTCCACAGGTAAGAACTTGGCAAAGTTCTGTCCCGTGCGCCCTACGCAAACCGGCCGACGGAGGTTGTCGGTGGTCCCGCCTAGAGTTTCTTCATGGGCATCAGCTACGAGTTCTACGAACCGGAGTCTCCGGTGGAATTCGTTCTGCTGGAATCGATCTCGGCACGCAAGCAGCGTTTGTTGAAGCAACTGGTCGATGCATTGGGGTCGCCGTCGGAGGTCCTGGAGTTCGCGGTTCAGATGTCGCAGGTCGCGTTCCACAGACTGCACGCAGACGCCGTCCACAACGCCGGCGACATCGCCACCGCCCGACCCGTCGACGTCGATAACCATCGCATGCTCGAGAAAGCAGTGACCGGTTCCACGCAGTTGGCATCGATCTCCCAAGCCGTCCAAGCCATGGCCATGGCCAGGTACGCAGCGATCGATGAAGAACTGGTCGATTCCGACACCGGGGTCACGGCGAAGGTCGAGCACGCGCTCGGTCATCAGGCGTCGTTCGCCGACACCGACCTGGCGGCTGCGTGTCAGATGGCTCCCCGCACCGCGTCGAGCAAAATGAGCAACTCCATCGACGCGTGCACCAAAACACCCGGGCTGCTGGCTGCGGCGGTCGAGGGTTCGATCCCGTACTGGAAAGTCAGCCTCGTTGCCTCCGAGCTGGTGAACGCCTCACCCGAAACCTCCCGCCGGGTCGAGCAACACCTACTCGACACCAAAGGCTTCGACACCTGGGGTTACCTCAAAGTGAAGAGCGCCGCGCGCGCACTGGTGACCCAATGGGAAAAAGAAGCCGCGAAGAAGACCCGC
This sequence comes from Yimella sp. RIT 621, assembly GCF_004146205.1. Taxonomy (NCBI): domain Bacteria; kingdom Bacillati; phylum Actinomycetota; class Actinomycetes; order Micrococcales; family Dermacoccaceae; genus Yimella; species Yimella sp. RIT 621. The sequence continues at coordinate 84,433 of NZ_SEIP01000004.1, read as the reverse complement.
CAGAAGGAAGCCAAAGACGCCACCGGTGTCTGGGTTCGCCCCTGCGACATCCCGGGCATGGCCGAGTTGTGCGCCATCGGCCCGGCCGACCAGATCGCCCGCATCTACGGAGCCGTCGACCAACTGGCTGATCAACGCGCCAAGAACCCACCCGAGGGTGACGACCCCGACGAATCGAAGCCGACACTCGGACAACTGCGCCTCGGCGCGTTGCACGACCTCGTCACACAAGGCGCCGACATCTCCTACCAGGTCGTCATCCAGGTCCCTGTCATACGCGAGGAACGCGAGGAACGCGAGGAACGCGAGGAACGCGAGGAACGCGAGGAACGCGAGGAACGCGAGGAACGCGAGGAACGCGAGGAACGCGAGGAACAGGCTGCGACGGCCACCAAACGTGCCACCGACGACGTGGAACACGAGCCCGAGGCGTCCCCGGACGACGGATCACCACCACCCGGACAGTCCGCCACGTCCCCACGCGGCCCGAACACCACCGACCAGCCCACCAACACCCCCAGTACCCCCAGCGCTTCCGGCGCTTCCGGCGCTTCCGGTCCCGAATCCGGCTCAACAGCAAGGAAATCGGACCACTGCTACACCACCGGGTGGGCACGCATCGCCGGGATCGGGTTCATCCCACCCGAGGTGCTCGACGCGTTGATCGACCAGTTCGGTCGCCGCCTCACCCGAGCACTGGTCGACGCCGACACCGGAGTCACCTGTGAAACCTCGACGACGGCGTACGAGCCCACGCCCAGGATCAGGGAGTTCGTGCAGCAACGCGACCAAACCTGCCGGTTCCCCATGTGCACCAGGACCGCCATCAGGTGCGACATCGACCACGTCATCGAATGGCCGCAGGGGCCGACCGTCGGGCACAACCTCGCCGCGCTCTGTCGTCACCATCACGACGCGAAGACGAAGAAGCACTGGGACTACCACATGAGCGACGACGGAGTCTGTACCTGGACCTCCCGCACCGGCCGCACCTACATCACCTACCCAGACTCCGTGCACGACGCTTCATGAATCAGTCCCGGGTGGTCAGGAATCCGATCATGGTCACCGGGTTTCGGCGCATGCGCCCTCCTTCGTCGGGCGCATGGCTCAACCAGCGGTGAAGCGACAGCTCAGCACAAACCTCCGTCGGGCGCATGGCTCAACCAGCGGTGAAGCGACAGCTCAGTACAAGCCTTCGTCATGCTCCAGGCTCAACCGGGCGGTTCGAGAACGGCTCAAACTGACCGCGACCCGCCGGCCGAGCGTATGGAGGAGCGCGTGGAGGAACCCAGCCAGAGCAGGCCGAGGATGGGGAGGATCAGTGGGACGTAGCCGTAACCCTGTCCGAAATGTGACCACACGGTCTTGTCATGGAAACGGTCCGCGTCCAGGTAGCTCCACGTACCGACGGCGAGCACACCCAACAACTCGAACCCGATCGTCGCCAGCGCGAGACGCAACCGGTCGCCCATCGCCAGCGCGACAGTCGCAATGACGTAGACGACTGCCGCGAGCGCCGACAGCAGGTAAGGAAGCGGCGGGTCGGGCCAACTCTGGGCCACCTGCATGATCGAGCGCCCCGTGGCTGCCAGCGCGAAGACGCCGTAGACGGCGACCAGGATGCGTCCCGGGCCGGCGTTCGTGCGACTACGCGGCATAACCGCCCCACAACTGAACGAGCCGCACGGTCATGACCAGCAACCCGGTCGCTGCAACCACGAGAACGCCAGTGCCCCAACGGGTTTCACGATCAGCGAAGGCCCAGAACCCGGCGATCGGAGTGGCGATGACCATCCCGATCAGATAGGCGGCGAACACACCCTTGTTCATCTGCGCATCGGCCTCGTTCCAGGTGACCAACCCGAGCACGAGCGCAAGGATCATCAGCACCTCGACCGCGCACAGCAGATAGAACAGTGCGTTGTCGATCGCACGTCCGCGAGCGGTCAGGAAGGCGCCGTACCCGGCGAGCGCGAGTAGCGCAGCGCCGAGCAGGTAGCTGAGGGGCAGGAACACCGAGCCATCGTACGAAGACCGCGGTAACGCGCCGAATCCGCCGATGTCCGCGAGACGAGAATCACCTGCCGACGCACGGTTTCGGGCTGTGGGAAGTTCAGTCGCCGTCGCTATGCTGCGGACGCGTTGCGTGTGCCCCGGCACGCGTGCGAGCAGCGAGCGGTACGCCGTTCACCGGAGCCGATCGATGGAGCAGCACCTGTCATGACCGACGTCAGCAAGAACGAGTACGCGAGCGACGAGTCGCCCACCACCGACGTGCACCGGGTGGGTCCGACCCTGCCGGTGCTGAGCGACATCGCCACCGGTGCGGTGCAGTCACCGACTCCCACGGTGGAGCGCTTCGTCAACCACTTTCTGCGGGAACTGAACTTCGGTCAGGGCGTCCTGCTGTCGCGTTCGACGATCAACGACCAGTACATCGCGCTGGCCAAGACGGTGCGTAAGTACATGATGGCCGATTGGCTCGACACCGGAGCCAAGCGCCGCGAGGGTGGCACCAAGACCGTCGGCTACCTGTCGGCGGAGTACCTGCTCGGTCGACAGTTGAGCAACGCCCTGCTCGCCACCGACCTGCAGGACATCGCCGCGGAAGCACTGCGTGAGTGCGGCATCGACATCGCCGACCTGCGTGCACAAGAGATCGAGCCCGGCCTCGGCAACGGTGGTCTCGGCCGGCTCGCAGCCTGCTTCATCGACTCGCTCGCCACGATGGACGTGCCGTGCATCGGTTACGGAATCCGTTACGAGTACGGCATCTTCCGCCAGACCTTCGAGGACAACCGTCAGGTCGAGGTGCCAGACTCCTGGCTCTCGCTCGGCAGCCCGTGGGAGTTCCCGCACCCCGAGCGCCAGGTACGCGTCGACTTCGGCGGCCGCACCGAGCAGTACACCGACGACCAGGGCCGCGAGCGCTCGCGCTGGATCCCGGGCTGGAACGTCCTCGGTATCCCCTACCACCAGATGGTTCCGGGTTTCCGCAACCACACGGTCAACACCCTGCGTCTGTGGAGCGCGAAGGCCACCCAGGCGTTCGACCTGCAGATCTTCAACTCCGGCGACTACGCCGAGGCGGTGCGCTCGCAGACCTTCGCCGAGAACATCTCCAAGGTGCTCTACCCCGAGGACTCCACCCCGCAGGGTAAGGAGTTGCGCCTGCAGCAGCAGTACTTCTTCGTCGCGTGCTCGCTGCACGACTTCATCGAGAACACGCTGCCGCAGGACTTCGACCTGCATCACCTGCCCGAGCGGATCGTCTTCCAGCTCAACGACACCCATCCGGTCATCGCGATCCCCGAGCTGATGCGGATTCTGGTCGACATCAAGGGATTCGACTGGGACGACGCGTGGGACATCACCCGGCAGTGCTTCGCCTACACCTGCCACACCCTGCTGCCCGAGGCCCTCGAGGTCTGGTCGGTGGAGCTCATGGGCAAGCTGCTGCCGCGCCACCTGGAGATCATCTACCGCATCAACAAGAACTTCCTCGAGGAAGTCGCCGAAGCCTTCCCCGGCGACGAGATGCGCACTCGTCGCATGTCGATCATCAGCGAGCACCCCGAGCGTTCGGTGCGGATGGCCTACCTGGCCACCATCGGCTCCTCGAAGGTGAACGGTGTCGCCGAACTCCACTCCCAGTTGCTGCGCGACAAGGTGCTCCCCGACTTCTCCGCTTACTGGCCGGACAAGTTCACCAATGTCACCAACGGTGTCACACCGCGCCGCTTCGTATTCCTCGCCAACCGCAAGCTGTCCGACCTGGTCACCGACGCGATCGGTGACGGTTGGGTGACCGACCTCGAGCAGTTCAAGAAGCTCGAGCCGTTCGCCGACGACCCGAACTTCCGTCAGCAGTTCGCGCAGGTCAAGCAGGCCAACAAGGAGCGCCTGTACAACCTGTTGAAGGCGCGCGACGGTCTCGACCTGCCCCGCGACGCGATGCTCGACGTGATGGTCAAGCGTCTGCACGAGTACAAGCGTCAGTCGCTCAAGCTGCTGCACATCGTCTCGATGTACGACGGCATCATTTCCGGACGGGTCTCGACCGAGACCGTCGTCCCGCGCACGTTCGTGTTCGGTGCGAAGGCGGCGCCGGGCTACCACATCGCGAAGGAGACGATCTTCCTGATCAACTCCGTCGCACAGACCATCAACGCCGACGAGCGGGTCAAGAACTTCATGTCGGTCGCCTTCCCGGCGAACTACAACGTCACGCTCGCCGAGAAGCTCATCCCGGCCGCCGACCTGTCCGAGCAGATCTCGCTCGCGGGCAAGGAGGCGTCCGGCACCGGCAACATGAAGTTCGCCCTCAACGGCGCGCTGACGATCGGCACGGACGACGGCGCGAACGTCGAGATCCGCGAACTCGTCGGCGACGACAACTTCTTCCTGTTCGGCATGGACGAGCCGCAGGTCGAGGAGCTGCGGGCGAAGGGCTACGACCCGGAGTCCTACTACCAGTCGAACGAGAACCTGCGCGCCACGATCGACCTGCTGGCGAGTGGCCACTTCACCGGCGGCGGCCGCCGGCTCGCGGCGCAGTTCGTCGACAACCTGCTCACCCAGGACCCGTTCATGGCACTGGCCGACTACCAGTCCTACCTGGACGCCCAAGCTCGGGTGGACGAGGCGTACCGCGACTCCGACGCGTGGACGCGGATGGCGATCCTCAACGTCGCGCGCACCGGGTTCTTCTCCAGCGACCGTTCGATGCGCGACTACCGCGAGCGGATCTGGAACGTCTGAGTCCACGCACTGAGCAGACGGCCCGAACAGGCCGAATGGAGGGGCCCTTCACCAGCACTGGTGAAGGGCCTTTCCGATAGGTTCGGACGGTGACTTCGGCACCCACCACAACCCAGCCCCAGTCCCCTATCGGCCGCATTCCGGTCATCGGGATCAAACCCGCCGTCGAGGGCGGAGCGTTCCCCGCCAAATCCGTCGTCGGCGAGGAATTCGACGTCGAGGCGACGGTCTTCCGCGAAGGCCACGACGCCGTCAACGCGTCCGTCGCGATCACCGATCCCGACGGGCAGACCACCCTGCTTCCGATGCGCTGCACCAACCCCGGTCTCGACCACTGGGTCCGCACGATCAGCGCCGACCGCCCCGGCTGGTGGAGCTACCGGGTCGAGGGTTGGAGCGACCCGTACGGCACCTGGGAACACGACGCGACGATCAAGGTCGCAGCCGGCGTCGACGTCGAGTTGATGCTCGAGGAAGGTGCGCGCGTGCTGGAACGCGCCGTGAAGCTCGACCATGACGACGCCGACCGCACCCTCCTGCAGGACGCCGTCACCACCTTGCGCGACGAGTCCAAGGAGCCCGGCGAGCGTCTGGCCGCGGGCACCGACCCGGCAGTCGTCGAGGCAATGCACCGCACCCCGTTGCGCGACGCCGTCTCCCCCAGTCGCGAATTCGCCTGGTGGGTGGAGCGGGAGCGCGCTCTGGCCGGCGCCTGGTACGAGATCTTCCCGCGCTCGGAGGGCGCGGAGTTCGACGAGGCCACCGGCAAGTGGCGCACCGGCACCTTCCGCACCGCGATGAAGCGCCTGCCGGCGATCGCCGCGATGGGCTTCGACGTCCTCTACCTGACACCCGTCCACCCCATCGGGTCGATCAACCGCAAGGGCCCGAACAACACCCTGACCGCCGGTCCGGACGACCCCGGCTCGCCGTACGCCATCGGCAGCAAGGACGGCGGGCACGACGCCCTCAACCCCGACCTGGGTACGTGGGAGGACTTCGACGCGTTCGTCGCCGAAGCGGAGCGGCAGGGCATGGAGGTCGCGCTCGACCTTGCGTTGCAGTGCGCCCCCGACCACCCATGGGTCACCGAGCACCCGGAGTGGTTCACCACGCGCGCCGACGGCACGATCGCGTTCGCCGAGAACCCGCCGAAGAAGTACCAGGACATCTACCCGCTCAACTTCGACAACGACCCCGAGGGCATCTACGCGGAGATCCGCCGCGTCATGCAGGTGTGGATCGACCACAGGGTCAAGATCTTCAGGGTCGACAACCCGCACACCAAGCCGGTCGAGTTCTGGCAGTGGCTGATCGACGACGTCGCCAAGGACCACCCGGACGTCATCTGGCTGGCCGAGGCGTTCACGCGTCCGGCCATGATGCACACGCTCGGCAAGATCGGCTTCCAGCAGAGCTACACCTACTACGCCTGGCGCAACGAACCCGAGGAATTGCAGGAGTACGTCGAGGAGCTTGCCGGCGACGCGGCGGCCTACATGCGTCCGTCGTTCTGGCCGACGACCCACGACATCCTCACCCCGTACATGCAGTTCGGCGGTCCGACCGCCTGGAAACTGCGGGCCGCGCTCGCCGCGACGTTGGTGCCGACGTACGGCATCTACGCCGGGTACGAGTTGATCGAACACGTCGCACGTCCGGGCGCCGAGGAACAGATCGACAACGAGAAGTACGAGTTCAAGAACCGTCACTGGGAGGACTATGAGCCCGGCGGCGCCAAGGAAGGGCAGACCCTCGCGCCCTACCTGACCCGGCTCAACCAGATCCGCCGCGATCACCCGAGCCTGCTGTGGCTGCGCAACATCACCTTCCACAAGGTCGACGACTCCTCGCTGATGGTCTTCTCCAAGAAGCGCGGCGACGACGTCGTGATCGTGGTCGCCAACCTCGACCCGCACTCCACCCGCGAGTCCTGGGTGCACCTCGACCTCGAGGCGCTGGGACTGCACGAGGGCGAGGCGTTCACGGCGCACGACCTGATCACCGACGCGCACTGGCACTGGGGTGAGCACAACTTCGTCCGCCTCGGCGTCGACGCCGAACCCGTCCACATCATCGAGCTGCGGAGGTACTGAGCACGATGAGCGTCCAGGGATTCAACCTGCAGCAGCCCGGCCTCAAGCACGACCCGCAGTGGTTCCGCAAGGCGGTCTTCTACGAGGTGCTCGTGCGCGGCTTCGGCGACTCCACCGGCAGCGGATCGGGCGACTTCACCGGTCTCCTCAACCGCCTCGACTACCTGCAGTGGCTGGGTGTCGACTGCCTGTGGCTGCCGCCGTTCTACGCCTCGCCGTTGCGCGACGGCGGCTATGACATCGCCGACTACAAGGCGATCCTGCCCGAGTTCGGCACGCTGCCGGAGTTCACCGAGTTGGTCTCGCAGGCGCACGCCCGTGGCATCCGCATCATCACCGACTTCGTGATGAACCACACCAGCGACCAGCACCCGTGGTTCCAGGCCTCACGCAGCGACCCCGAAGGTCCGTACGGCGACTACTACGTGTGGGCCGACACCGACGACAAGTACACCGAGGCACGGATCATCTTCGTCGACACCGAGGTGTCGAACTGGACCTTCGACCCGGTGCGCCGCCAGTTCTTCTGGCACCGCTTTTTCTCCCACCAGCCGGATCTCAACTTCGAGAACCCGAAGGTGCAAGAGGAGATGTTCGACATCGTCCGGTTCTGGATGGACCTCGGCATCGACGGGTTCCGACTGGACGCGGTGCCCTACCTGTTCGAGGAGGAGGGCCACAACGGCGAGAACCACCCGAAGACCCACGAGTTCCTCGCCGAACTGCGCAAGATGGTCGACACCGAGTACCCCGGACGCGTGCTGCTCGCCGAGGCGAACCAGATGCCGCACGAGGTCGTCGACTACTTCGGCACCGAGGAAGCACCCGAGTGCCACATGTGCTTCCACTTCCCCGTGATGCCGCGGCTGTACTACTCGCTGCGGGAGGAGAAGGCCACGCCGATCATCAACGTGCTGGCCGAGACTCCACCCATCCCCAAGGGGACGCAGTGGGGCACCTTCCTGCGCAACCACGACGAGTTGACGCTGGAGATGGTGACGCCGGAGGAGCGGGCCGCGATGTACGGCTGGTACGCCCCCGACCCGCGGATGCGCGCCAACGTCGGCATCCGGCGACGGCTCGCCTCGCTGCTCGACAACAGCCGCGCCGAGATCGAACTCATCCACGCACTGCTGCTGTCCTTGCCGGGCTCGCCATGCCTGTACTACGGCGACGAGATCGGTATGGGTGACAACATCTGGTTGGACGACCGCGATGCCGTCCGCACCCCGATGCAGTGGTCGCCCGACCGCAACGCCGGCTTCTCCACCGCCGACCCGGGCAAGTTGTACCTGCCGGTGATCAGCTCGCTGGTCTACCACTACAACAATGTCAACGTCGAGGCGCAGATGGCGCACTCGTCCTCGCTGCTGCACTGGGTGCGCGAGATGCTCGCCATCCGCGCGCAGTACCCGGTGTTCGGTCTGGGCGATTTCGTGGTCCGCGAGACCGACAACGACACGGTGCTGGCGTTCACCCGCACGATCGCTGCCGAGGACGACCCGGACGACCAGATCTCCATCCGTTCGGTGCTCTGCCTGAACAACCTGTCGTCCAGTCCGCAGTGGGTCACCATCCAGTTGGGCTCGGAGTTCGCCGGGGCCCGACTGCGTGACCTCTTCGGCGGCGCGCACTTCCCGGTCGTCGGCGAGGACGGCAACGCCACCTTCACCCTGGGCTCACGCGACTTCTTCTGGTTGTCGCTGCGCCCTGTCGGAAGCGAGTGAACTGATACCTGATGGCCATCTTGCACAAGGCGACCCTCGAGCCGTCGAAGAACGAACTCATCGAGGCCTGGATCGGCGAGCAGCGCTGGTACACAGGCAAATCCGGCACGCCTGCGTTGTCGGTGATCGGGAGCTATCGCTTCGACGATCCTGCCGGCGAGGTCGGGGTCGAGGTGTCGCTGGTGCTCGACACCTCCGGTGCCCAGCCGACCCTGTTCCAGGTGCCGCTGACCTACCGTGGCGCCCCACTGGAGGGTGCAGAGCGCGCACTGGTCGGCACCACCGAACACTCGACCCTGGGCACGCGCTGGGTGTATGACGGCTGCAACGACCCGGTGTTCGTCACCGCGCTGCTGGAAACGATCGTGACCGGCGGCCGGCACGCCGATGTGCAGTTCGAGGAGGGCACGCAGGATCGTCCGCAGGGTGTCTTGCCCGCGTCGGTTCGGGTGCAGGGCAGCGGTACTCGCGGCCGCAGGATGCCGACCGTGGTCCGCACCAAGGTGTTGTCGGGTGAGCAGTCGAACACCTCGATGATCATCGACACCGAGGACCGCGCCGGCGATCGACGCACCGTCATCGTGAAGCTGTTCCGCGTGCTGCAGGACGGCCTCAACCCGGACGTCGTGTTGCAATCGGCGATCTCCGCCGAGGGCTCGAATCGGGTGCCCGCGACCATCGGCTATCTCACCGGCCAGTGGCCGGACAACACGATCGGCACCGGCCACGCCGCCGGCCACCTGGCGTTCGTGCAGGAATTCCTGCCCGACGTGCGGGACGCGTGGCGCGAGGCACTCGAGGCCGCCGAGGCAGGCACCGACTGGTCGGCGAACGCCCGGGCTCTGGGCGTCGCGACCGCCGAGGTGCACACCGTGCTCGCCGATGCGATGCCGACCGCGACGGTCACTCCGGCGCGGGCTGAATCGGTCGTCGCCGAGACGCGCCGCCGGTTCGACGTCGCGGCGCGCGTGCACTCCGACATCAACCGGCACCGTGCTCGCTTCGAGCAACTGCTCGACAGCGCGAAGGACGCGAACTGGCCTGCGCTGCAACGTATTCACGGCGACTACCACCTGGGCCAGGTGCTCGACGTACCGAACCGCGGATGGGTGCTGCTCGACTTCGAGGGCGAGCCACTACGTCCGCTGCGCGACCGCAACAACCTCGACTGCCCGCTGCGCGATGTCGCGGGGATGCTTCGTTCGTTCGACTACGCCGCCGCCTCCGTCGACGGTGACCGGGCCGACTGGGCCGCCGCCTGCCGGGACGCGTTCCTGGCCGGCTATGAAGAAGCGTCCGGTGTCCGCCTGGCCGATCACGCGCCGCTCGTCACCGTCTTCGAGGCCGACAAGGCCGCGTACGAGGTGCTCTACGAAGCACAGAACCGTCCGACCTGGTTGCCGATCCCGGTAGGCGCGCTCGACCGTCTGCTCGCAGACAACTCCACCGACTCGGCCGCGCCCGCCGACGGCACCGCGTCCGTCATCAACAGCGAGGAGACTGCTGTGAACTCCGATACCGATACCGTCGATCGGCCGGCCCCGCCGCGCCTCGACCCCGACGCCGCAGCGGCGGTGCTGCGTGGCGTGCACACCGACCCGCACAGCATCCTGGGTGGTCAGCGCGATGAGAACGGTGTGTACGTCCGGGCGCTGCGTCCGCTCGCGAGGACCGTCGAGGTACAACTCGAGGACGGTTCGCGCGTCCCGATGGAGCACGACACCGACGGCATCTGGTCGGCGCGCATCGACGGCGACCAGGAACCCGACTACCGCATCGTCACCACCTACGAGGACGGCGTCGAGCACGTCGCCGACGACTCGTTCCGCTTCCTGCCCACGCTGGGTGAGATGGACCTGCACCTGCTCGGCGAAGGCCGTCACGAGGAACTCTGGAACATCCTCGGTGCCCACGTTCGCACCTACGACGGTCCGGCCGGGAAGGTCACCGGTACCTCGTTCGCCGTGTGGGCCCCGAATGCGTTGGGTGTCAGGGTGATCGGCGACTTCAACCAGTGGGACGGTTACGCCCATCCGATGCGTCGACTCGGCGGCACCGGTGTCTGGGAGATCTTCGTCCCCGGTGTCGGTGCGGGTACCCGGTACAAGTTCTCCGTGCTGTGCGCCGACCGCGTCTGGCGCAGCAAGTCCGACCCGATGGCGCAGCAGGCCGAGACCGCTCCGGCGACGGCGTCCATCGTCGTCGACTCGCACTACGAGTGGCAGGACGAACAGTGGCTCGAGCACCGCCTCGAGAACGACCCGCACGACGGCCCGATGAGCATCTACGAGGTGCACCTGGGTTCATGGCGTCAGGGCATGAGCTACCGCGACATGGCCGAGCACCTTGTCAACTACGTCAAGGACCTCGGCTTCACGCACGTCGAGTTCATGCCGGTGATGGAGCACCCGTACCCGCCGTCGTGGGGCTACCACGTGACCGGTTACTACGCCGTGAACTCCCGCTTCGGCTCGCCCGACGACTTCAAATACCTGGTGGACTCGTTGCACCGCAACGGAATCGGCGTGATCCTCGACTGGGTGCCAGGTCACTTCGCGACCGACGAGTGGGCGTTGGCGAAGTTCGACGGCACCGCGCTGTACGAGCACCCCGACCCCCGCAAGGGCTGGCACAACGAGTGGGGCTCCTACATCTTCGACTTCGGTCGCCCGCAGGTGCGCAACTTCCTGGTCGCCAACGCAATCTTCTGGTTGCAGGAGTTCCACGCCGACGGTCTGCGCGTCGACGGTGTGGCTTCGATGCTCTACCTCGACTACTCGCGCAATCCCGGCGAGTGGATCCCGAACAAGTACGGCGGCCGCGAGAACCTCGAAGCAGTCCAACTGCTGCAGGAGACGAACGCGACCGCGTACCGGCGTGTGCCGGGCACGGTGATGATCGCCGAGGAGTCGACCTCCTGGCCCGGCGTCACCAAGCCGACCAGCGCCGACGGCCTCGGCTTCGGGTTCAAGTGGAACATGGGCTGGATGCACGACACCCTCGACTACTTCGCCGAGGCCCCGATCAACCGCGGTCATCACCACCACAAGCTGACCTTCGGTCTGGTGTACGCGTTCAGCGAGCAGTTCGTGCTGCCGATCAGCCACGACGAGGTCGTGCACGGCAAGGGCTCGCTGCTGCGCAAGATGCCCGGTGATCGCTGGCAGCAGTTGGCGAACCTGCGGGCACTGCTCGGCCACATGTGGGCCCACCCCGGCAAGCAACTGCTGTTCATGGGTTCGGAGTTCGCACAGGAGTCGGAGTGGGCCGACGGCCGCAGCCTCGACTGGTGGCTGCTTGACCAGCCTGCTCACTGGGGCGTGCACGCCCTGGTGAAGGACCTCAACCGCGTCTACAAGGAGCACGAAGCGCTCTGGGGCCAGGACAACAAGGGCGAGGGTTTCCGTTGGGTCAATGCCGACGACGAGTCGGGCAACACCTACTCCTACCTGCGTCTGGGACGCGGTGTCGAGCAGGAGCGTGACGTCCTGCTGGCGATCACCAATTTCTCCGGCGTCGAGCACGCCGACAAGCGAGTCGGGTTGCCCCGCAAGGGGATCTGGCGCGAGGTGCTCAACACTGATGCCGCTCACTACGGCGGCGGCGGGCGCGGCAACCTCGGTGCCGTCGAGGCGACCGAAGAACCGTTCGACGGCCTGCCCTACTCGGCGACGATCACCCTCCCGCCGCTGTCGACGCTGTGGTTCGTGGCTCCCGCGGCGGACGCCGACGACGCCACCGAACAGCGCACCGTGGCCGATGACACACAACCGGTGACGACAGCGGACGAGGGCGCGCAGCTGGTGGCCGGAGCCGTAGTCGGTTCGGGCGACGACTCCGAGTCCGTCCAGGTCGACCAGATCTCCCAACCCGAACCCACCGAGGGCAACAACCTCGACGACTCCGGGACGACGTCCGTGAAGTCCACCGATGTCGGATAGCCGGCACACCCGGCCATAACCCCGGGGTTTCAATGCACCTGTCCCGCCGGCGGCACGCAGCCGCTGTTCGGGTACCACGGTGGCGGCTTCGGTTCGGTCTCGGCCGCGTCCGCTGCCGGCAGGACACGTCCGCCTCGGTTGATCGGCCTGACGACGTCGGCCGTGCGCCCGCACACACGGGCGCACGGCTGACAGACTGAAGGCATGAGCCACGAACGCGCGGGCCAGGTTGCCCAGTCCTCGGATCTGACCGACATCGACGCTCTGGTCCGGGCGTACTACGACGTGTCGCCTGACCCGGAGAACGTCGACCAGCAGGTGGTGTTCGGCACCTCCGGGCACCGCGGGTCGTCGCTGAAGGGTGCGTTCAACGAGGCGCACATCCTCGCGACCACACAGGCGATCGCCGACTACCGCCGAGACAAGGGCTACGACGGGCCGCTGTTCATCGGCCGTGACACCCACGGTCTGTCCGAACCCGCGTGGGCGACGGCGCTCGAGGTGCTCGTCGCGAACGACGTCGAGGTGCTGGTGGACGACCGCGACGGTTTCACTCCGACCCCCGCTGTCTCCCACGCGATCCTGCGCGCCAACGGCGGTCGCACCACAGGCCCGGGTCTGGCCGACGGCATCGTGGTGACGCCCTCGCACAACCCGCCCGCCGACGGCGGCTTCAAGTACAACCCGCCGCATGGTGGACCCGCCGACAGTGATGCCACCAAGGTCATCGCCGCAGCCGCCAACGACTACCTGAAGGCCGGCCTCGACGGTGTGCGCCGCACAGCCGACGCCCGTTCTGCCGCAAAGGGATACGACTTCCTCGGCACCTACGTCGACGACCTGCCCAACGTCATCGACATCGAAGCGATCCGCAAGGCCGGCATCCGGATCGGCGCCGACCCGCTCGGCGGCGCGTCGGTCGCGTACTGGTCCGAGATCGCCGAACGCCACGGTCTCGACCTGACCGTCGTCAACCCGGACGTCGACCCGGCCTGGCCGTTCATGACGCTCGACTGGGACGGCAAGATCCGCATGGACTGCTCCTCCCCCTACGCGATGGCGTCCCTCATCGCCCAACGCGACACGTACGACATCGCCACCGGCAACGATGCCGACTCCGACCGGCACGGCATCGTCACTCCGGACGCCGGGCTGATGAACCCGAACCACTACCTGGCCGTCGCGATCCAGTACCTCTACGGCGGAGCGCGGCCGAACTGGAAGAGCGACCGGGTCGGCAAGACCCTCGTGTCGTCGTCCATGATCGACCGCGTCGTCGAGTCGATCGGTGCCACCCTGTGGGAGGTGCCGGTCGGCTTCAAGTGGTTCGTGCCCGGCCTGCTCGACGGCTCCGTCGGCTTCGGTGGCGAGGAATCCGCCGGTGCGTCCTTCCTGCGCATGGACGGCACCGTCTGGACCACCGACAAGGACGGCATCCTGCTGGCGCTGCTCGCCTCGGAGATCCAGGCTGTCACCGGCAAGAGCCCCAGCGTGCACTACGCCGAGCTCACCGAGAAATTCGGCGCACCTGCCTACGAGCGCATCGACGCACCGGCCGATCGTGAGCAGAAGGCGAAGCTCGGGGCCCTCTCCCCCGACGACGTCCCTGCGGATTCCGTTGCAGGAGAGCCGATCACCGCAAAGTTGACCGAGGCCCCGGGCAACGGTGCGGCGATCGGAGGACTCAAGGTCGTCACCGAGAGCTCGTGGTTCGCCGCGCGTCCGTCGGGCACCGAGGACGTCTACAAGATCTACGCCGAGTCGTTCAAGGGTGCCGACCACCTCAAGCGGGTGCAGGACGAGGCCAAGCAGATCGTCGATGCCGCCCTCGGCTCCTGAGCGAAAGTCCGCAGAACTCGCGGGTCACCCCCGCGAGCCTGAGGACTTTCGGTACTGGAATGGTTGGAAACGTGAGTGAGCAAGGACGCCTGTTCGTCATCACCGGCATCCCCGGTGCCGGCAAGACCACCGTCGGACGGGCGCTGGCGAAGGCACTGCCCAAAGCGGTGTTCGTCGGCGGCGACCTGATCGGCGACACCGTGGTCAGCGGCAAGGAAGTGATCACGGAGCCACCGAGCATCGAAGCGATCGAGCAGCTGCTGCTGCGGTACGCCGGAGCCCTGACCCTCGCCGACGTCTACCGGTCCGCGGGATTCGACGCGGTGATCGCCGACGACATCATCGGTGACCGTCTCGACGACTTCCTCGAGCTCGCCGAACCCGAACCGGTCCATCTGGTCGTACTGCATCCCTGTGCTGACGTCGTTGGGGAGCGATCACCCGTGCGCGACCAGAGCATTCCTGACGACGGTCTCACCACGCTCGATCACTGGAACGTCCTCGAGCACCAGACCGGCCGCCTCGGGCTGTGGCTCGACACCAGCACGATGTCGAATGCGATGGCCGTCACCACGATCCTGCGTAATCTCGACCAAGCACTCATCGTCGCCGACACCGACTGACGGGAGCGCCCGCGAACCTACTACTTCTCGGCCGAACCCACCGAGTGGGCTCAGTAGATTCGGTCCCGATCAGTGGGCTCGCGAAGATCAGCCGAGGATCTTGGCCTCGTCCTTGGCCCACAGACCGGTCAGCCCGCGGAAGTGGCCGAGGAACTTCTCGTGCTCGTGCGGCGGGTAGGTCGACTTGACCGTCTCGACCAGCAGCCGGTCGAAGTCGTCCGAGAGCACCCAGTCGAGCACCATCTCATCGACGTGGCCGAGGCTCTGCTCGCAGAATTCGCGGTACTTCTCGGTCTCGAAGTGCTCGTCGGCCAGTTGCTGGTAGCGCTCCAACTTCGCCTTGTACGGAACATCCTTGTCGGCGACCTCGAACCACGGCTCGGTGTCGACCAGTGTCTTCGCCTTGCGCCCGGTGACCATGCAGAAGATCGACCACTTCAGCAGCGACTTGATCGCCCACGGGAAGTAGTAGTGCAGCGAGGTGATCGCGACGTCCGGGCAGGCGTTGGCGTAGTCGATCGGGTACACGACTGCGTCCTTGACCAACATCTCGCAGCTGTTGAACTCCCAGCGGAAGAACGCGTTGACCGTCTGCGCGATCGTGCGGGCCTCGGCGCCGACCTCCGGCGAGAGGAAGTCGTAGGCGACTTCGTAGCGGTTGTGCATCGGCTCGTCCGGCCGGAACTTCATCACCATCGTCTCCGGCCCGATGGTGAGCGCCCGGGCAAACACCTCGTAACCGTCGACGGCCTTCTGCAGGTGCATCAGCATCTCGCCGGACTCGTCGTACGCCGCGTGCAGATCGCGTTCGTCACGGATCATCGACACACCGCGCCAGGCACCGCCGTCGAACGGCTTCATGAACATCGGGTAACCGAGTTCGGCAGCAACCGAGTCGAGGTCGAAGGACCGGTTGTACTTGCTGGACGTGTACGCCCAACGGACGTTGTCGAGCGGGTTCTTGTACGGCACCAGGACGGTCTCGGGCACGTTCATCCCCATGCGCATCAACGCGCAGTACGCCGCGTGCTTCTCCATCGCCTGGAAGGTGAACGGACTGTTCATCAGGTAGACGTCGTCCATCAGCGCGACCTTCTTCAGCCACTCGCGCGGGTGGTAGTACCAGTGCGCGAGCCGGTCGATGACGAGGTCGGTGCGCGGACGATCGCGCAGGTTGAACGGCTCGATCGTCATTCGCTCCGTGCGGATGTCGTGCGTCGTCCCGTCGGGTGCGGTGATCGGGCCGACCCGGCGCACGAGTTCCTCGAACGCCTGGGGCCAGTCCTCTTCCGCGCCGAGCAGCAGACCGATGAGGTGTTCGGACATTCGATGTCTCCTTCGTCGAGGCGGTGGTCAGCAGAAGCGGGGCAGGTGATGGGCCAACTGCTTCTGCCACCAGGGCCAGTCGTGGGCGCTGTCGTGGCCCCATACATCAAGCTCGTGGGGAATTTCCTTGCGTTCCAACAGTTCGGCGAATTCACGGGTTGAGGGAAGGGACCGGGTCGGGTGCCATTCGAAGGGGCCCTCCCCGACGACCAGGAGCACGGACGCGTGCTGCCGGATCCAGTCGAGATGCTCACCTTCCATACCGGCGACGTAATGCATCGGGTTCGCGAAGTACGTCGCGTCACCGGTTTCGCCCCACCCGTGCCAGGTGGTGACGTCGTAGTTGCCCGAGAGTCCGATGCCGAGGCTGACCGCCTGCGCGTGCGTCAGTGCGAAGTGCACCGCGTGGAAGGCGCCCATCGAGACACCGACGGTGATCATCGGCAGCCGTGTGCCGAGCTGCTGCTCGATGTAGGGCAGCACAGCCTGCTCCAACCACCGGTTGTACACCTGGTGGCGAAGCGCACGTTCCTCGGTGGGGTGCTCGTCGGCCGACCAACTCCACCCGTCGAGGGAGTCCACACAGAAGAAGCTGACCCGCCCGGCATCGACGAGGTCCTGCACGGCCGCGACCATGCCGTTGTTCGCGAAGTCCTCCGCCCGGCCGGCCTCACTCGGGAAGACGAGCACGGGACGACCGAAGTGGCCATGGCGGATCACACCGAGTGACTCCTCGGTGCCGGGGACCTGGAGTTCGACGCGTTCACCTGACACGTGTGTCATCCAACCGCACTCCACGCCTCGCGCAAGAGGTTCGGCAGCATCGGGTCGAGACTGTCGCGCCAAGCGGTCCAGTTGTGCAGGTCGTTGAACCTCTCGTACGCCACGTCCCAACCGCTGTTCATCAGCCCGAGGGCGAGTCGCGTGTTGAGCCGTTCGTTGCCTTCACGGGCACCGCAGACCATCCCGATGTGCAGATCGTTGCGGACGGTGGTCGCGCTGATGCCGGCGACCTCCCTCGTGATGCGGTCGAACCAGCGGAATGCGTTGTCGCTCTTGTCGATCCGTGCGTCGAAGAACGATCCGGACTGGCTGAACACCACACCGACGCGGGGATCACGCATGCCCACGAGCATCGAGGTGAGCCCGCCGAGACTGGCGCCGGCGACGGCTACCGGCGCGTCGCTGGGAAAGCGTTCCTGCAGCGCGCCGAGCGCGCGTCGAACCGTCCGCAGGTAACCGGGCGAACCGGAGTACCACTGCATCCGGCGGGGTGCGTCGGCGAGCACGATCCGAAATGCGGGAAGGGTGCCTGCGGCGATATGCGACCCCGCCCATCGGTCGATCCGGGCGTGGTCGAGATAGCCCGAGCCGTCGTGGCACCACAGCACCGGCGCCGGGTCACGAGACCGCAGTCCGGACGGTGTCCACATTCGCACCGCGAGAGGGGCGGCGAGGGCGCTGGGGAGTTCGAGCGTCGTCAGCCGTCCGGGTGTCGCGGGTGCGCTCAACCAACCTGGTTCCCGGTAGTCGCTGCGATGCCACACCGAACGCGGACCGAAGTCGGTCTCGACGACGTCGTAGTCCGGATGGAGCACCCTCCTGCCGCGGCGTCCGACGCCGAAGGCGAACTCCAACCGCTGGATTCCGTCGGGCGAGACCGTGCGCTCCCACCCTCCGTCGACGAACCGGCACGGCCCCCCGACCGGGCCCGCGTCCAGGCTGACCTGCGACCAGCGTCGGTCGGGGTCGGGCAGCCGAAACGTGGGCACGGGTCTCGGGCTCGATCAGTACAAAGCCGACATCAACGACGTGCGCGCCTTCTTCACCCGCGGGTCGGTCGCACCGACGACATCGAAGAGGCCGATGAGATGTTCGCGGGCCTGGTTGCGCTCGTCGCCGGAGGTGGCCTTCACCAGGTCGATCAACCGAGCGAACGCGTCCTCGATGTGACCTCCGAGGACGTCGAGATCGGCGACCGTGGTCTGCTTGGCGACGTCGGTCGGAGCGTCGGCGGCAGCAGCCCGTGCCTGCTGCAGATCGACACCCTCGGTGCGCTTCAGCAGGGTCACTTGACCCATTCCCAGGCGAGCGTCCTCGTCGTCCGGATTCGCCTGCAGCGCAGCCTGATAGGCGGCGATAGCGGCGTCATAGTCACCGGTCTCGATGGCCTCGTACGCCTTCTCGTGATATTCGTTCAGGTGCTCTTCCTCGGCATCGTCCGGCTCGGGAGCATCTGCAGCGCCCTGGACGCGACCGGTGATGCCGTTCTGCTGGGCAGCCTGCAACACCTGGTCGAGCACCGCGCGGACGTTCTCGTCGGACTGCTCCCCCACGTACAACGGCAGCGGCTGACCCCCGATGATCGCGAGCACCATCGGTACCTGTTGCACCTGCAGGGCCTGACGCAGTTGCAGGGCCTGCGTGATGTCGGCGACCGCGAGCAGCAACCGTCCGCCGTAGCTGTTCACGATCGCAGCGAGCGCGTCGACGTGCGCACGGCTCTGCGGCTGGCTCGAGGACCACAGCGCGAGCAGAACAGGCACCTGCATCGAGCGCTGGGCGGCGTCGTTGAAGCTACGGTCATCGACCTCGACGACGTACGAGCCGCCCGCTGCCGAGGTCGGGGCGCCGGCGGGCGGTGCCGCCGGGCGAGCAGGCTTGGCGAGAGCGGACAGGTCGACCGCGCCGCGCAGAGCGGCAGCGTTGAGCGGATTGTTGGACATGCGCCCATTGTGACCGATCCACAGGTGCCGATCAGATGGGCATCCCGCGGATCCACTCCATCCGTCCGTCGTCAAGGTGGATCTCGACGTCCGCCACTGCGACGGCCTGCGGGTCGTGCGTGGTCACGACGACGCAGGCACCTTCGTCTCCGCCAACCGGTTGGAAGTCGATCACGGCTGGGTCACGCTCGTGTCGTCATCACACAGGTGTCGCGCTGAGCGAGTTCGAACTCCGTTGTGCCGCCCCGATTTTTGCCGGCAGATGCTCGAATCCGCGTAAGACTCGAGTCGTGCGCCGCTCCCGTCCCGACAGGAGGCGGAGGCCAGGGTAACGCTCGTAGAGCGAGCGAAGACCGACTTCGGCCTCCATCCGTGCGAGCGCCGCGCCGAGACAGAAGTGCCGACCGGCGGAGAAGGAGAGGTGATCGCGAGCATTCTCGCGCGCGACATCGAACGTGTCGGGGTCGACGAACACCTTCGGGTCACGATTGGCTCCGGCGAGCACCGCCGTGATCAGCTGGTTGGGTCGAGTTCTGGCTCCCGCAATCTCGCTGTCGCGCAACGTACTTCTCCCGGTAAGCAGCACTGGGGGATCGATCCGGAGCACCTCGTCGACAGCGTTGGGCCACAGCTGCGGCTCCTCGCGCAGTCGCCTCAACTCGGCCGGGTTGTCCTCGAAGAGGGCAATGGCGTTGCCCATGAGATTGACGGTCGTCTCGAAACCCGCAGCGAGGACGAGGCCGGCCGTCGACTTCAGCTCAATGTCGTTGAGGGCCCCTTGTTCGTCGCGGACGGCGACGAGTTGGCTCATGAGGTCGCTGCCGGGACTGCTGCGCAATCTTTCGATGTGCTGGTCGAGCCAGGCGTCGAACTCCTGCAGAGCCGCCTCGACATCCTGGGTAGCCCGCCAGGAAAGCCCGAAGTCCAGACTGGGAGCGGCCCCGGTGCCGAGCTTCAGTACGTAGTCGTGATCCTGCGCCGGCACGCCGAGGATCTGCGAGATGACGATCACCGGCAACTTGGCGCAGTAATCCTGAGCGAGGTCTACCTCGGGTCGACCCTCGAGATCGTCGAGGAGATCGTCGGCGATCTGCTGCACCTGGGTGCGGAGGGCTTCGACGGCGCGGGCCGTGAAGACGCGGGTGACCAGCTTGCGGTAGCGCGTGTGGTCCGGCGGCTCAGTCGCCAGTAAGGAGGGCGGACGCAGTGGGTGCAGGAAGTCGATCTTCGCCCAGTCGAGGAGGCGCCCGGTGCGGGTCTCGGTGTTCAGCGGAAAGCCGGTGCGGACATCGTTGGAGGACAACACTTCTCGAACCGCAGCGTGATCGGCGGTGATGTAGCCCAGCCGCGTCGGAACCATCGGCCCACTGGCCTGCACCTCGGCGAAGATGTCGGCGAGTGCGGCCGTCTCGTGCCGCTCGGCAGCGAAGAACAGGCGCGCTTGCAGATCCCCGCGCTTGGCCGCGACGCGCACGAGGTTGCGAGGCAGCGCATGCTCGAACGACCATCGGACCGCGAACTTCGGATCCACCTTCATGATCCGATGCTAAGGCGCCTTCTACGTCTGTAGTGGGTTCTGGGTGAACTGCCTCACATACGCGACATCCTGATCAGGTCGACCCCGAGGTCGTCATCGCGTTTGCGGCCGCCGTCGTCGCGGAAACCGTTGCGGCGATAGAACGCCTGCGCGCGGTGGTTGCCGTCGACCACCCAGAGATGCGCGGCCCTGCGCCCCAGCGCCCGATCAACCAGAGCCTGAGCGACGCCGGTGCCGTGGTGTGCCGAAACCACGTTGAGCGCCCACAGTTCCAACGGCGTGGGCGGATCCTCGTCGCGGGATTCGTCGACCGTAATGAAGCCGACCAGCTCTGCAGTGCCCCGGTGCTCGGCCACGAACGTGCGACGCTGCGGCGGCGTGGTCTCGATGATCCTGCGCCAGCGGTCGGCACGCGTGCCTGGATCGAGCGCCGCGAGAGCCTCGTGTGTCATCAGCCCTCGATACGCCTCGCGCCAGATCTGGACGTGTGCCCGGCCCAGCGCGTCCGCGTCCGTCATTCGGGGACGCCGGATCTGGTACTCCGAAAGGCTCATCCGTCGCCCGCCCAATGCTGCTGCACGCGGGCGACCTTTGCGGTGATCTGGCCGGTGTGGCCGGGCCGGAGGTCGGCCTTGACGACGAGACCAACTCGTGGGCTGGTGGCCATGACGGCTTCAGTGGCACGCTTGATCACGTCCATGCATTCGTCCCACTCCCCCTCGATGGTGGTGAACATCGACCCGAGTTCATAGGGAAGGCCGCAGTCGCGAACGACCGCGAGCGCGTCTGCGACGGCGCGGCTCACCGAACCGTTCGGGTCGTCGGTGGTGGACGGTGCGACGGAGAAGGCGAAGAGCATCCCTTCACTCTAGGCGGGCTCACGCGGCGACCACCTTGCGCGCCGCCTGCTCCAGCGCTACGAGCGTGCGAGTCAGGGTGTCGTGCACGGCGGCGTCGTCGAGGTCGAGTTCGTTGAGCGCGTTCTTCAGCATGGCGCTGAGCGTGCCGTTGTTGGCCGGCGCGAACAGCAGCACCGGACCTGTGCGCGTGCCGGCAGAACCTCGCGGCTGCTGCCGGCACGCGCACACCGTGCTCTGGTCAGGCGGTGGTTCCGACCGTTCCGACCGTTCCGACCGCGCCGACCATGTCGGCAGTGTCATCGACAGAAGTGTCGCCGGAGATCGATCCCTCGGACACCGTCGCGATGTACTCGTGCACCAACGGCACCGCAGCCGCGCCCTCTCCGCTGGCCGACGCGACCCGCTTCATCGAACCGGATCGGATGTCACCGACGGCGTACACACCCGCAACGGTGGTCTCCAGTGGCGCCGGCGGGCAGCCGTTTCGCCAGGTATCCATCGGCACGTCGCGTCCGGTGAGCACATAACCGGCGCCGTCGCGAGCCACCTCGTCGGGCAGGAAGTCGGTGCAGGGGTGCGCCCCGATCAGGATGAACAGCCCGCAAGCCTCCTTGGTGAACTCCTCGCCGGTGACGTTGTTGCGAATGCGCAGCCACTCCAGGTGGCCCGATCCCCCGGCATCGACGACCTCGGCGTTGCCGGCGACCTTGATGCGCGGGTTGGCCTCGATCTCACGGATGAGGTAGTCGGACATCGTCTCGGTCAGGTCGGCGCGACGCACCACGATGGTGACCACGCGGGCGAACTTCGCAAGATGCACCGCGGCCTGACCGGCCGAGTTGCCACCGCCCACCACGACCACGTGACCGCCGGCGCACTCGCGCGCCGCCGACGTGGCCGCCCCGTAGTGGACACCGAGCCCGACGAGATCGTCGATCGAAGGCACACCCATCCGGCGATACTTCACTCCCGAGGCCACCAGCAGGGCCCGCGCACGCACGCGTCCCTGCGGGGTGAGCAGCACGTGCGGAGATCCGTCGGTGCCGAGCTCGACGCCGTTGACCCGGCAACCCGACCGGAGGTCGGCGCCGAAGCGCGATGCCTGGGTGCGGGCCCGCTGCGCCAGCCGCATGCCGGAAATGCCACGCGGAAAGCCGAGGTAGTTGCGGATCATCGAGCTCGAACCCGCTTGTCCGCCAATGGCATCGGAGTCGAGGACGACCGTGCGCAAACCTTCGGACGCACCGTAGACCGAGGCGGCCAGCCCGGCCGGGCCGCCGCCGACGATCACCAGGTCGAACACCTCGGCGGACAGGTCGGTCGAGGTGTCGGTGAAGTAGGTCGAGACCTGCGCGATGGTGGGATTCTGAGACAGCCCGCCGAACGGTGAGCTCACCAGCGGGTAATCGATCTCACCCTCGTGGCCGGTGCTGCGCAGCTGTTCGATGATCTCGAGCCCGACCTCGCTGTCGGGACTGGAGGTGCGGGTCGGCACGCCTTGACGATCGAAGAAGTCACGCAACCGACCGAGCGCCGCAATGTCGGGCGGCGAGACGAGTTCGACGGCCGCGACCACGGGGCCGGCGGAGGTCCATGCCCAGTCGGACAGCAACTCGGTGACCGCGGTGTGAAACTCCTCGTCGCGCACGCCGCGCGGCACGGTCAACGGCGTGTCCAAGCGTCCGGCGGCCATAGCCTCGCGCACCACCGTGCGGGTGTGTCGGAACTCGCCCCAACCGAGCAGCAGCACGCGCTTCACCGTCGGGCTGAGCGCGTGGATGCAGTCGAGCGCGACGAGCCCCGGGGTGTCGGCGAGAGAGGACTCCGCGGCGACGAGTGCGATCTGTCCGTTGAACGCGATCGCCCGCTGTGCCTGCCGCAACCCGTCGGCGAGGGTCGGCACGACCACCACCTCATAGTCACGCTTGTAGCGGGAGAACTCCCCCTCCATCACCTCGGCGTACTGCGCTGCGACCACGAGGATCATTGGCTTGATGGTCATACGAATTCCGTTGTCAGTCATAAGTTCTCAATCAATCGATCGGCTGCGACGTAGGGGTCGGTCGTGCCGGCCACCACCTGCTGGGCGAGGTCGTCGAGATCGCCGCCCTCGCCAGGCCGCGCCATCCGCGCCCGCACCAGACGTAGGGCGATCTGCTCGATCTCCGAACGCGCCCGCGCGGTGCGACGCCGCCCCAATTCTCCGCTTTCCTTCGACCACGCGAGGTGCTTGTCGAGCGCGGCCATGACATCGTCGACTCCGGTGCCCTTCTCGGCCACCAGCTTCTCCACCGACGGACGCCACAAACCCGGCTCGGTGCGGTCGCCGAGGCTGATCATGTGGCGCAGGTCGCGCACCGTCGCATCGGCACCCTCCCGGTCGGCCTTGTTGACGACAAACACGTCGCCGATCTCCAGAATTCCCGCCTTCGCGGCCTGCACCCCGTCGCCCATGCCAGGTGCGAGCAACACCAACACGCTGTCGGCGAGGCCCGCGACCTCGACCTCGCTCTGCCCGACGCCCACCGTCTCGACGAAGATCACGTCGCAACCGGCAGCATCGAGCACCCGCAGCGCCTGCGGTGTCGCCCAGGACAACCCGCCCAGATGACCCCGGCTGGCCATCGAACGCATGTAGACGTCGGGGTCGAGTGCGTGGTCGACCAGGCGGATGCGGTCGCCGAGCAGCGCACCGCCGGAGAACGGCGAACTGGGATCGACGGCCAGCACCCCGACCCGCTGCCCGCGGATCCGGAACGCCCGCACCAGCGCGTTGGTGGTGGTCGACTTGCCCACTCCCGGCGAGCCGGTCAGACCGATGATCCGCGCCTTGCCGGTGTGCGGTGCGAGTGCCGCCATCACTTCCCGCAATCGCGGGTCGGCGTTCTCCACCAGCGTGATGAGACGGGCGACGGCCCGGGGAGATCCACCCCGGGCCGCCTCCACCAACGAAGGGACGTCGACCTGACGACGACTCATCGACGAATCCTCTTGTCCCGCAGCGAAACTCAGGCCTCCGGGACGCGGACGAGCAGGGCGTCGCCCTGTCCGCCGCCGCCACAGAGGGCGGCCACACCGACGCCACCGCCCCGACGGGCGAGTTCGAGCGCCAGGTGCAGGTAGATACGCGCGCCGGACATGCCGATCGGGTGACCCATGGCGATCGCGCCGCCGTTGACGTTGACCTTGTCGGCGTCCAGACCGAGCTGCTTGGTGGACGCGAGACCGACCGCGGCGAACGCCTCGTTGATCTCGATGAGGTCGAGGTCGGACGGCGCGATGCCCTCCTTCTCACACGCGACCTTGATCGCGTTGGCGGGCTGCGCCTGCAGGGTGGAGTCGGGACCGGCGACGACGCCGTGAGCACCGATCTCGGCCAGCCACTTCACACCGAGCTCCTGGGCCTTCGCCTTGCTCATCACGACGACGGCGCACGCGCCGTCCGAGATCTGCGAGGCCGATCCGGCCGTGATCGTGCCGTCCTTGCTGAACGCCGGACGCAGCTTGGACAGTGAGTCCTCGGTGGTGTCGGCGCGAACACCTTCGTCGTTCTTGAACTCGATCGGGTCGCCCTTGCGCTGCGGGATCGAGACGGTGACGACCTCGTCGTCGAACAAGCCGTCCTTCCAGGCCTTGGCGGCGAGCTGGTGGCTGCGCGCGGAGAACGCGTCCTGCTCGGCGCGGGAGAACTCCTGGTCGGCGGTGTTGGCCGACTCGGTCAGGTTGCCCATCGCCTGGTCGGTCAGCACATCCCACAGACCGTCGTAGGCCATGTGGTCCTTCATCGCGACGTCGCCGTACTTGAAGCCCTCGCGGCTCTTGATCAGCAAATGGGGCGCCTGGCTCATGGACTCCTGGCCGCCCGCGACGACGGTGTCGAACTCGCCCGCACGGATCAGCTGTGCTGCGAGCGCGATGGCGTCGACACCCGACAGGCAGACCTTGTTGATCGTCAGCGAGGGCACGGTCAGCGGGATGCCACCCTTGGCCGCGGCCTGACGGGCCGGCATCTGACCGGCTCCGGCGGTCAGGACCTGGCCCATGATCACGTACTGCACCTGGTCACCGGACACACCGGCCTTGTCCAGCGCACCCTTGATCGCTAAACCGCCCAGGTCGGATCCGGAGAAATCCTTCAACGAGCCGAGCAGCCGCCCCATGGGGGTACGGGCACCGGCGACGAGGACCGGCGTACGAGCGTCGTCAACAGCAGTCATTCGAGTTCACTTCCAGCGACGTTGATGGATGAGGCGTTCGCGTCAGCTGCGCCCTTGCCGGCTCGGCGCAATCAGGCCTCCGAGCCGTGACTTCCACCATAGTCTGGAGCCATGAATTCGCTGCCGTCGCATCTGTTCGAAGCCATCGACCACGTCGGGATCGCGGTGCCCGACCTCGACGCCGCGATCGAGTTCTACCGAGACACCTACGGGATGACCCTCGCGCACGAGGAAACCAACGAGGAACAGGGCGTCCGCGAAGCGATGATGACCGTCGGCGACCCTCAGGCGCCGCACGCGCACATCCAGCTGCTCGCGCCATTGTCCCCCGACTCCAGCATCGGCAGGTTCCTGGATCGTTCCGGCCCGGGTATCCAGCAGATGGCCTACACCGTCAAGGACGTCGAAGCTGTCTCGAAAGCCTTGCGGGACAAGGGGCTTCGGTTGCTCTACGACGAGCCACGCCGTGGCACAGCCGGATCGCGGATCAACTTCATCCATCCGAAGGACGCCGGTGGCGTGCTGGTCGAACTCGTCGAGCACACGTCCCACTGAGCGTCCGCAGCGCGCACGCCTCGACCCGCGATTTCTGCGGACTTTCGGGTGGCGTTCACCGTGTACCAGTAGGCAACAGGCCATCCTCGGCGCATGGACCGCAGAACACCGGCCTTCATCGCCCTCGCCATCACGATGCTCAACACCGGGGACTGCTCAGCGCCACGATCCCTTCGGTGGACGTCGGTCCCGCGCCGTCCAGCACGGCGTGTGCCAGTGCCGCCGGTCGGTGAGATCACCGAGCCCTTCGGCCGGCCACACCACCACATGCGCGAGGGCACTGCTCAACTGCTGCTGACAGCCCGGACACACATACACCCGGCCGTTGCTGTTGCCGCGCACCGACCGCACGTTCCAGCGCTGCCCGAGGTAGCTGTCGATCCGGACGCCGACGTCGAGCAACCGGGACAGGTCCGGCCGCTCGGGCCGATCCTTGCGGTGGTTGCGCCGGGGCACGTCAGGCCGACGTGTCCGTGAAGTCGCGACCGCTCATCATCTGCTCGTCGAACAACGGTGAGGGGCTCAGACCCGGCTCGCGGGTCTCGTCGTACATCCGCAGCAGTCCCAAGAGCACCGCGTCCGCGCCCATCTGGTCGATGTAGGCGAACGGGCCCTGCGGGTAGCCGCACCCTGCGGTCATCGCGGTGTCGACATCGGCGACGCTCGCGTAACCGGAGTCGACCATCTTGACCGCGTCGTTCAGATGCGGCAACAGCAGCGCGTCGACGACCAGGCCGGCACGGTCGCGGGCGACCATCGTGCGCAGGCCGGCAGCAGCGAGGGTGCCGTGGACCAGGTCCACGGCACTCTGCTCACCCGACCGCCCGATCTCGACGACCTGACCGGCCTTGGTGGCTGCGTGCAGTCGGACGACGACCGGGCGCACGTCCTGCGCGATGCTCCCGGCCGCGTGGAACTCGGCGTCCTCGTCGAGCACGGCGACCACGGTGCCCTCCGACAGTCCCTCGACGAGATCCCCGAACCAGGCCGCGCCTTCCTCGTGCGACTCGCACTCCCCGTCGGCACAGCCCTCCGGGCCGCACGCGCAGTCGGTCAAGCCACTGCCGACCAGGAACGCCAGGTCGACCGATTCGGGCAGCTCGTCCGAGGACGACCCGTAGGCGAGAGCCTGCACGCCACCCTCGTCGAGCACGCGCACCAGTTCGTCGGCGACGGCGCCCTCGCCGATGACCGCGACCTGAGAGGCACCCTTCGGCGCGGAAACGGGCTCGGGCGCGTCGACGACAGCGCCCGAGCCGGCCTTCTCGTACTGGTAGAACCCATGGCCGGTCTTGCGACCGAGGCGACCTGCGGCGACCATCTGCTGCAGCAGAGCGGGCGGGGCGGCGGACGGCTCCTTGGTGGCGTCGTACAGGACGTCGCAGACCTCCTTGACGACGTCGAGGCCGATGAGGTCGGAAAGGGTGAGCGGGCCCATCGGGAAACCGATGCCGATCCGGGCGGCGTCGTCGAGGTCCTCGCGCCTGACGTGACCGGTCTCGTAGGTGCGAATCGCACGGGCCAGGTAGGTGATCAGCAGCGCGTTGGCCACGAACCCTGCCCGGTCACCGACGACGACGGGCTTCTTGCCGAGGGTGACGGCGAGGTCACGGACGGCCTCGACCAACTTCTGGTCGACCAGGATCGTGGTGATCACCTCGACCAGAGCAAGCACCGGCGCGGGGTTGAAGAAGTGCATGCCGATGACGCGCTCGGGGTGCTCGGTCGCAGCAGCGATCTGCGTGATCGACAGACTCGAGGTATTGGTCGCCAGCACCGCATCGGGCCGGACGATCCCGTCGAGCTCGGTGAAGATCGAGGTCTTGATCTCCAGGCGCTCCGGCACCGCCTCGATGACCAGATCGACGTCGGCCAGGTCGCTCAGTCGATCGCTGAAGGTTGCACGCGAGACGATCTCGTCCCGCCCCGCCTCGTCCAGCTTGCCGCGTTTGATCTGGCGATCAAGCGAGCCGGTCAGGAAGCCCTTGCCCCGCTGCGCGAGTTCCTTCGTGCCGTCGACCGCGACGACGGGAATGCCCGCCTTCACGAAGACTTCGACGATGCCCGCACCCATGGTGCCGAGGCCGATCACACCCACCGACTTGATCTGCTGCGTCATGCCCCGAAGTCTCCCAGACCGCGGTCTGCCCGATCGAGCCGGTCACCGTCCGCATTAGGCTGCCCCGGTGCGAGTTGTGATTGCCCGATGCAGCGTCGATTACGGCGGACGCCTGACCGCCCACCTGCCGATGGCCACCCGCCTGCTGATGGTCAAGGCTGACGGCTCCGTGCTGGTGCACAGCGACGGTGGCTCCTACAAGCCGTTGAACTGGATGACTCCCCCGTGCTCGTTGGTCGAACTCGATCCGACGGACGACGAGCGCACCGAAGGTGTCGACAAGGTGTGGTTCGTCCAGCACGCCAAGAGCGAGGACAACCTGCGCGTGCGCCTGTACGAGGTGCTGCACGACACCAGCCACGACCTGGGCATCGACCCGGGCCTGCAGAAGGACGGTGTGGAGGCGCAGCTGCAGGAACTGCTGGCTCAGCACATCACCACTCTCGGCGACGGATACACCCTGATCCGACGCGAGTACATGACCGCGATCGGCCCGGTCGACATCATGTGCCGCAATGCCGACGGCGCAACCGTGGCCGTCGAGATCAAGCGTCGGGGCGACATCGACGGCGTCGAGCAGTTGACCCGCTACCTCGAACTGCTGAACCGTGATCCGGTGCTGGCGCCCGTCGAGGGTGTTTTCGCGGCGCAGCTCATCAAGCCGCAGGCTCGTACGCTCGCTCAGGATCGTGGAATCCGTTGCGTGACACTGGATTACGATGCGCTGCGCGGTATCGACGACGCCGACTCCCGGTTGTTCTGATGGCCGAGGACGAGCTCTTCCGGGGCCGCGGCGGCGCCGTGGCCGCACCCAATGCATTGGCGGCGCAGGCCGGTCTCGATCTCATCCACCTCGGCGGCACGGCCGTGGACGCTGCCATCGCGGCGATGCTTGTCACCTACGTGAGCGAACCCGGAATCGTCTCTGCGCTGGGTGGAGCGTTCGTGAACATCTGGCCGGACGGCGGCGACCCGATCGTCGTTGACGGCAACTGCGAGATGCCCGGGCGCGGCCTGCCGAGCACCCGCTTCGGCGGTGGCCTGCGCGAGGTCGATCTCGACTACGGAGGCGGCATCACGATCTACGCGGGCGCCGGCTCCGCAGCGACCCCAGGATCGTTCAAGGCCTTCGAGGAGGCCCATGCCCGGCACGGGCGTGCATCGTGGGCCGACATCATGGCTCCGGCGATCGAGATCGGACGCCGCGGTTTCCGGCTCGGCGCCGCTGCGGCGAGCTACCTCGGAATCGTCGGCCAGGCGCTCTACGGATTCGACCCGCAGACCCGGAAGGCACATTTCGTCGGCGATCACCCGGCGACCGTGGGCACGATGCTCACTGTGCCGGAACTCGCCGACACCCTGGATCTGCTTGCTTCAGAAGGGTTTTCGCTGCTCTACGGCGGGGATCTCGGACGCCGGGTGGCCGATCATCTCCAGGCGAACGACGGGCTCATCACGCTGGAGGACCTCTCGGCTTACGAGGCGCGGGTGCGTCCGGCGACGGTCGACCGGGTCGGACCGTGGCGGCTCGCTACCAATCCCCCACCCTCGATCGGCGGGCCGGTACTGGCCACCATGCTTCGCCTGATCCAGCGACGCGGGGCCACCGCGGACGACGTGCTGCAGGTGCAGCGCGAGGTGTTGACCTATCGGGCCGGCAGCCTGGATGCCGCCGCGGATCTCGAGATCGCCGGGGCCGACCTGTTGCGCGCCTTGGAAGGCAATGATCTGGCCACCTTGCCCACCTCGACGGACACCGCTCACGTGAGTGCGGTCGACAGTCGCGGCAACGCGTGCGCACTGACGTCGTCCGCCGGGTACTCCTCCGGCGTCACCGTGCCCGGCACCGGACTCGTGCTGAACAACTGCCTGGGCGAGCCGGAACTGAACCGCCGAGGGATTCATGCGGTGGCTCCCGGCACCCGGCTCGCATCCAACATGGCGCCGACCACCGGGCAGGACGACGACGGCGCGATGCTCGCCATCGGGAGTCCGGGCGCCGACCGCATCACGACCGCCCTCATGCAGGTACTCGCTGCCCACTGCCTGTCCGATGTCGCGCTGCAGGACGCGATCAACGCACCGCGTGCACATGTCAGCGTCGACTTCTCGTCTCGCTCGATCCGACTGGAGACCGAACCGGACAAGGCGCTGGAAGCTGCCGCCGCACGGATCGACGCACCGCACGTCGGGCATGCCCGCCACGCGATGTACTTCGGCGGAGTGGCCGCGGCCAAGCGTCGCCCCGACGGTGACCTGCAGGCGGCAGCCGATCCGCGACGCGCTTCGGCAACCGCGATCGGTTGAGCGTCAGGCGGTTGCGGCGACCGCAGGCGTCGTCCAGGTCAACACGCGACTGAGCTTCGTGCTGCGGATGACCCGGTCGAGACGGGGCGACACGTCCGTCAGCACCAGATGGCGACCAGCCTTGGCCGCCCGGCGATCCGCGCCAACCAGCACGCCGAGTCCGGCCGCATCGATCACCTCGGCTCCGTGCAGCCGAACCCGCAACTCACCCTCCCCGGAATCGATGGCGGCGCTCAGCGCGTCGCGGACGACCGAGATGGTGTTGACGTTGAGCTCGCCGATGACCGCGAGTTCGGTGCCCGGGAGGACCTGATGGACCTCGAATCCGGGCACACTCTTGTAGCGGTGACGACGGGTGGATCGGGCCACGAAGTCCGACATTGGAACCCCCAAGTTCCCAAGGTGCGGTGTGTCTGTGCGTCCATTAGGCCACCGCTCCGGTGGAATTCACACCAGGGTGGGGTCACGGTTTCATCACGTATGTGATATTGGTTCGGCGCCGAATCCTGGTCGAACGACCGAGCAACTCCCGCCCGAGGCGAGGCATGGCACGATCGGGCCATGGTCATCCTCAGCCGCATCTACACCCGCACCGGCGACAAGGGCACAACGGCCCTCGGCGACTTCAGCCGCACCAGCAAGACCGACCCGCGGTTGGCGGCGTACGCCGACACCGACGAGGCCAACAGTTCGATCGGAGTCGCGGTGGCCTGCGGCGACCTCGGGGAAGATGTCGACAAGACTCTCTTCCGCGTCCAGAACGATCTGTTCGACGTGGGCGCCGACCTCTGCTCCCCGCTGGTCGCCGATCCGGAGTACCCGCCGCTGCGGGTCAAGCAGGACTGGGTCGACCAGTTGGAGCAGGACATCGATCGCTACAACGAGGGATTGGAGACGCTCCGCTCGTTCATCCTGCCCGGGGGCAGCGCGGGTGCAGCGCACCTGCATGTGAGTCGGACGGTGGTCCGCCGGGCGGAGCGGTCCACCTGGGCTGCGATCGAGACGTACGGCACGGACGAGGCACCGGCCGGATCGGCGAAAGGCAGCGGTGGAGTGAACCCCTTGACCGCCGCCTATCTCAACCGGCTCAGCGATCTACTGTTCGTGCTTGCGCGGTACGCCAACGTGGATGCAGGTGGGGATGTGCTGTGGGTGCCGGGCGGCGAACGCTGACCGAACCGCGCCGGGCGACGAAGCTCGAGATCCCGCAGTTGCTGGTAGCGCCTAGTAGCGCCCCGAGTTGAAGCCGGGCGGGGACGATTCCGACCACGACCGCAGCTGGGTGTAGTCACCGCGGCTGATCGCAAGACGGTGCACCTCGCCGCCGACCGTGCAGTCGACGAGCACCGGCTCCTGGATCACCGACGGCACCTTCTCCGCGGCCAGAGGCGGACCGAACTCGGCGTCCTCACGTCGCACCGTCCAGCCGGGTGTGAGGCCGATCCCGAGCACCGGGAACCACTCGATCGACGCAGCCTGGGTTCGCGTCATGCCCATCACCCAAAAATCCCCACGGCGGCGAGCCATGAGGATCATCAGGTGGTCCTTGGTGATCAACCAACGTCGGACGATCACCCAACAGACGAAGGCTATGGGGAGCGCGAAGAGCACACCGAGGGCGACCTCCGCGGTGAGCAGGACGTCGCCCAAAGCCGTCTTTCTCAGGCGTCCAGGCCGGAGGCGTCGATCGCGTCGGAAACGACGGTGACCGAGTTGTGGTCGACCGAGATGAATCCGCCGTCGACGGTGACCACCATGCGCGAACCGCTCACCGGTTCGATCCGCACCTCGCCGGACTCGGCAAGAACCGACAACAGCGGCGTGTGGTCGGGCAGGATGCCGAGCTCGCCCTCGACGGTACGCGCGTAGAGCGCCGAGGCTTCGCCCTCCCAAACCTTGCGGTCGGCGGCGACGAGCTGGACGTTGAGGGTGCTCACGTGGACGATCTCCTGGGAGGTACGGCTGGGGTTGAGGGAAGTCTACCGGCCATCCGCACACTGCGACGACGGGCGTCCGGCCTACCGGGTGACCTTTCGGGGTGACCTACGGGGCGGGGTCAGTCTACGACGACGATCGCCATCGGAGTCTGCTCAGACCCCTGCCCGAGCGGGTTGTCGGCGAACATCTCCTCGAAGCGGCCCTGGTCGCCCGGGACGTCGGACCCGAGAACGTTGCGGCCGATGTCGTTGGCGTCCATGACGATCGTTCCGCCGAAGGTGTCGCGGTAGGCCTGCGGCACACGCGAGCGGATCTGCTCGGACAGCCGAGCGGCAACCTCATCGGGGTCCTTCGGTGCCAACTTCGCCGAGACGTTCGAGGGGTAGGCGGAGTACTCCGTCGGTCCGTCGATCGCCCGGATGTCATTGCCCACGAGTTCGTAGAACAGGCCCTTCTTGCCCAGCACCTTGCCGACCGCGCCACCGGCGCTGGCGTACAGGACGCGCGGCAGGCCCGCTTCCTGGATGGCCAACTGCATGGTGAACGGGGAGCCCAGGCCGATGCCTGCGGGCGTGCGGGTCACGTACTTCGACAGCACCCGCGCCGGCCGTCCGACGTTGATGTCCCAGATGAAGTACGAGCGACCCTGAGTGATCGCGATGATCTTCTCGGAGATGAAGAAGTACCACTGCTTGCCTACCATCGCCTGCGAGTGCTCCTCGTCGGCGCCGAGCGTGGCGAAGAAGCGATCGATGTGCTCCATCACGAACGGGTCGAGATCGGTGTCCTTGTCGACCAGTTCGCTACGCAGGGGGTAGCGGGTCACCTGCTCGCCCAGGCTCGTGGTGAGCGCGAGCTGCTTGTCGGCGTTCGGCTCGAGGTCGGTCTTGATCCGTACCGGACCCTCGTCGATCACCTCGGGCTTGTCGTCGAAGAACTCGCGCAGCCACAACTCGACGTTGAGCAGACGCCAGAAAGTCATCGAGTCCACGCCGTTGGTGCCCTTGATCCAACCCTCGAAGGCGTGCAGCACCTCGTTCTGGTCGAAATAGGGACGGTTCGCGAACTCCTCGGACAGGAAGATGTTGTAGAAGTAGTTCTTCAGCCGCATGAACCACTCGCCCTGCGGAGTGGTGAAACCGATCTTGTTGCGGCGGCGGTTGATCATCTCCGGGAGGAGCCCGCGGGTCGCGTCACGCAGGACACGCTTGTTCCAGCCGTCCTTGATGATCGCCTCGTCGGACAGGCTGAAGATGAACTTCACGACCTCCTTGTCCAGGAACGGCACGCGTCCCTCGAGCGAGAAGCGCATGGTGTTCTTGTCCTCGTAGCGCAACAACGAGGGCAGCGAGTTGTGGAACAGGTCTTCGATCAACCTCAACTTGAGGTTGTTGCCTTCGGTCGCGAACTTCTCCCCCGCGTACTTCGAGGAGAACTCCGAGTTCATGAACGCCGTGGCCGGGATGACTTTCTTGCGCTTGATCTTGTCCTGCAGCTTGAACCGACCCAGGCGGTAGAGAACGTCGAGGCTCTTGGACAGTTCGAGCGCGGCATCCTTCTTGCCCTGGGCCTTGAGCTGGCGCAGGTAGACGAAGTAGTACGGGATGTAACCGGCCATCATCTCGTCGGCGCCCTGACCGTCGAGCAGGACGGTGACGTGGTTGGTCGCCTCGCGCATCACCTGGAACTGCGCGTACGGCCCGGAGGAGATCAGCGGCTCCTCCTGGGTACGGATGAAGTCGAGCAGATCCTGCTTGAACTCATCGGCCGTCGGCAGGATCTTGTGCGAGTCGACCTGCCCCTCGCAGATGTCGAGCACCGCGTCGACGTACTTCTCCTCGTCGTTCGCCGAACCTGGAAACACCGCCGAGAAGGTGTTCTGGCGTGCACCGACCGACTTGGTGGTCGCATCGCCCTGATTGAGCAACTGGTTGATGATGACGGCGACGGCGGAGGAGTCGAGCCCACCGGACAGGGACGTGCCGACCGGCACCTCGGACTGCAGGCGCAGGCGCACCGCCTCGAACAACCGCTCCTTGTACTCGGCCGCGGCGGCGTCGTCGTACGGACGCTGCTGCTTACCCAGCTCGGCGAGTTCTTCACGCAACCGGGTGAACATCCGGCGCTCGACACCAGAGGCGTCCACGGTCAGCATCTCGCCCGGTTCGAGGCGCTCGATGCCGGCGAAGAAGGTCTCGCGGCCGTCCTCGTGGATGCGGAAGCGCAGGTAGCGGTAGAGGGAGCGTTCGTTGACGGCCTTGGTGTACAGGCCGCTGGCCAAAATCGACTTGATCTCCGAGGAGAACAGCAGGGTGTCGCCGACCTGGGCCAGGTAGACCGGCTTGATGCCGAAGTGGTCGCGGGACAGCGTCAGCCGCTGCTCCTGGGCGTCCCAGATCGCCAGGCCCCACATGCCGTTGAACCTGTCGAACGCGTCGCCGCCCCACTCGGCGAAGGCCTGCAGGACGACCTCGGTGTCGGAGTCGGTGGTGAAGGTGTGGCCGAGCGCTTCGAGTTCGGTGCGTAGGTCGAGGTAGTTGTAGACCTCACCGTTGTAGGCGATCGTGTAGCGCCCGTCGGCCGTCTGCATCGGCTGCTGACCGTGCGCAACGTCGATGATCGACAACCGCCGGTGGCCCAGACCGACGGGGCCTTCGATGAAGCTGCCCTCACCGTCCGGTCCGCGGTGCACCTGGCAGTCGTTCATCTTGCGCAGGACGGCTTCGCTGCCGCCCGGACCGTAGTAACCGACGATTCCACACATGAGCTCAATCCTAGGCGGACGCAGGGTGTGCCCCGATCCCCGCCACGCTCGTTGCCGGTCACAGCGCGCGATTACTCGGTTCAGGAGCAGTAGCTGTCGGGCATGTGCTGGGGTGTCGTCTTCGTCCACGGCGTACACATCTGCAGGCCTCGATCGCTCAGACCCTCCTTGATCGCCGGCAACGTGCTCGTGTCGGTGCCCATGTGGTAACGAGGACCCTCGACCCCGTCGATCTGAACCGGAGGTGGGACACGCAAGCCACTGCATCGGCTCCCCCCGCAGCCATGGGGAGACCTGCCCATGGCCGCGGAAACTGAGGTGCGCGCGGAACTCCTGAGCGGCAGAGTCGGAACCGGCAGCGGGTGGGTCACCCTGGCCGACCCGGAAGGCAATCAGTTCTGTGTGCTGCGTTCGAATTCCGAATCGGGTTCTGGGAATTGAAGATTCAGCCGGCCGCCGGACCGATCTGGCCACCGAAGGTCGATGTCAACGCCTCGGCGATCGGACGGCAATTGCGCCGGACGACGTCTGCGGGGACCCGCGGAAGGTTCTCCTCCCAGTCGAGCATGGGCGAGCCACGCAGCTGCAGCATCCGGGACGGACGGCCCATGAACAGCAGGTGGAGGTGCGCGCCACCGTCGCCGTACTTGGCCAATTGGACGCGTCCGACGCTCGGGAGATCCTCGACGGCCGCGGAGATCGTCGTCATCAACGGTCCGATCCCGGCCGCAACTTCAGGCGGCATGGTCGGCAGATCGCAGTGCGTCATCGGACTGAGCCAGAGCATGATCGGCAGCCCCGAACCGGTCAGATCGGTGGACAGCTTCCAGTTCTCGTTCCACCACACCAGACGGTCGTCGCTCTTCGGTTCGAACGGGCCCGCGCACCAACATTCGTCCTCGTTCTCGCCCCGACGATCCGGTTCGGAGTCGGCCAGCGGTGCGAGCGGCTTGATCCGAAGAGAGTCGATCTCGAACGGGAAGATGTCCCAACCGGGCATCTCCTCCACCGCCACCGGCAGCCGCCCGTCGGGACCGAGGGCGGCCTCGACCCGGGCGTAGAACTCCGCGATGGTTTCCGGCCCGCTGCTGGGTGCATCCATGACCGCGAGTATGCCGTCATGGATGCACCGGCGTCAGCAGTAGGTCGGCGGCATGTGCTCACGGGTCGGACCGCTCCACGGAGCACACATCGTCAAACCGCGGTTTGCGAGTCCTTTCTTGATGTACGGCAGGGTGCTTGCAGTGGCGCCCATGTGGTTCAGATGCACCACCACGGTGCTGCCCGCGGAGGCATTGCGGACGATGTAATTCGCCGCCGACCAGGCCGATTTGCCGTCCCAGTCGCGCGGATCGAGGTTCCACATGCAGTTGTACTTGCCGTTCCTGGCCAGCACGGACGACACCCGGGCGTTGTACGCGCCGTACGGTGGCCGCACGTAGTTGCTGCGGACATAGGGCTGAGTGATCTCCCACTGGATCTGCGAGGACGACAACCGGGTGAGGTCCTTGTGGTCGTAGGTGTGATCGACCACCAGCATCCCGTTCGCTCGGGCGTACGCCGGGTCGGCTCGGCCGGCCCGCACGGCGTTTCCGTTCGGTGCCACTCCGATGCCGATGTTGTTCGCCTTCGCCGTCGCCACCAGGTTGCGGTAGCTACGCATGCTCGGCGAGGCGTCGTCGAAGACCAGCAGTACCTTGTTGCCGTTGTTGCCGCAGCGCGTCGTGCGATAGGTGCCGCCTGCCCCGCTCGAAGCCGTACCCACCAATGTCGACCACGTCACCTGACCGACGATGCCGTCGACGTGCAGCCGGCGCACCTGTTGGAATCGTTTGACCGCCGTGACCGTGCCGGGCCCGAAGGACCCGTCCGCGCCGCCGGGAACCGAGATTCCGTGGCTGATGAGCCGGCGCTGCAACTCGGTCACGCAACTCCCGACGTCGCGGTATTTCAGTACCGGACGCTGTGTGGCCGGCGTACCGGCGGAGCACGAGCGGACTGCTGCCTGGGCCGGATTCGCCGAGACCGCCACACCGCCTGCGGTGAGCGCGGTCGCCGTGACCGCAGCTGCGGTGGCGAGCTTGATCGTCCTGGTGCGTTTGTCGATGCCGAAGATGTGCATGGTGTCCCCCTTGAGGTGCACCGGTGGCGGCGGCCCCCCGGCCGCGCTCTGTCCACCGATGCCCCTATGAGACAGACAGTCCTCCACCGGTTGCCGCGGCGCCATGGGCACATCTGCCCGTCGCAGGTACTCGAACTGGACCTGCGAGGGGCGAGCAACTGGTCGGTCAGGCCTCCGGGGTCCTGTGCTCGGCGTCCAGCAAGTCCGAACGTCGACTCTCGGGGTCGGGCAGATTGCCGGAGACGCGGTTGAGCACGTTCATCAGGTGGTAGCCGAGCAGCACCGTGACCGTGCCCAGCGCAATGCCGGTGAAGGTCTGGTTGCCGATTTTCCACTGCAGGTCCGCGATCGCGATGATCAGTCCGGCGGCCGCCGGCATGAGGTTGATCGGGTTGCCGAAGTCGACGTCGTTCTCGATCCAGATCCGTGCACCGAGCAGGCCGATCATGCCGTACAGCATCACCCCCGCCCCGCCGAGCACACCCGTCGGAACGGTGGCGATCGCCTCACCGAACTTCGGGCAGAAGCTCAGCAACACCGCGAAGCAGGCCGCGACCCAGTAGGCCGCGGTGGAGTAGACCTTGGTGGCCGCCATGACACCGATGTTCTCCGCGTACGTGGTCGTGCCCGATCCACCCGCGGATCCGGCGAGCGTGGTGGCGAGACCGTCGGCCATCAAGGCGCGGCCCGACACGTCGTCCAGGTCACGCCCGGTCATCTGCGCCACCGACTTCACGTGGCCGATGTTCTCGGCGACCAACACCAGGACGACCGGCAGGAAGAGCAGGATCGCGGACAGCTGGAACGACGGAGCGTGGAAGGGCGGTAGGCCGAGCCAGGACGCGTTCTGGACCTTGGTGAAGTCGACCTCGCCACGAGCGGTTGCGGTGAGGTAGCCGGCGATGACGCCGATCAGGATGCCGAGGCGCCCGATCAGCCCGGGGCCGACGACCGTGACGATCGCGATGACCAACAGCGTGACCAACGCGCTCACCGGGGAGACCAGGAAGTTGTTCTTGGCGGGCCCGGCGAGGTTGAGTCCGATGAGCGCGACGATCGCTCCGGTCACTGCCGGCGGCATCAGCACACGCAGCCAGCCGGCACCGACCGTCTGCACCAGCAGTCCGACACCGAACAGCAACAGGCCGGTGACCACCACTCCGCCCAGCGCCGCGCCCATTCCGTGGCTGGTCATGGACGCCTGGATCGGAGCGATGAACGCGAACGACGAGCCCAGGTAACTCGGCACCCGGCCGGCGGTGAGCAGCAGGAAGAGCATCGTGCCGAGACCCGAGAACAGCAGGGTCGTGGCGGGCGGGAAACCGGTGATCAGCGGCACCAGGAAGGTCGCACCGAACATCGCGACGACGTGCTGTGCGCCGATACCGATCGTGAGTGGCCAACTCAGCCGCTCGTCCGGCGCCACCACCTGCCCCGGATCGATCGAGCGTCCGTCACCGTGCAGCGTCCAGCCGAGTCCATTCACGAGCAGTCAGTCTAGAGCCGAGCGCGGCTCCCGGATGACGCGGATGTCCCCGGCCCCGCCGGCGAGAACGAAGAACGCGGCCCCACCGAGGTGGGAGCCGCGTGCTTCGCGAAACTGTGAGGACTCAGCCCTCCAGTTCCTTGGCCTTCTTCTCGACGTCGTCCAGGCCACCGCACATGAAGAATGCCTGCTCCGGGAGGTGGTCGTAGTCGCCGTCGGCGATCTTGGTGAACGCCTCGATGGTGTCCTCCAGCGGAACCGTCGAACCCTCGATGCCGGTGAACTGCTTGGCGACGTAGGTGTTCTGCGACAGGAAGCGCTGGATACGACGGGCCCGGTTGACGAGGATCTTGTCCTCTTCGGAGAGCTCGTCGATACCGAGGATCGCGATGATGTCCTGAAGCTCCTTGTTGCGCTGCAGGATTCCCTTGATCCGGACGGCGGTGTTGTAGTGCTCCGCCGAGATGTACCGCGGGTCGAGGATGCGCGACGTCGAGGTCAGCGGATCCACGGCCGGGTAGATACCCATCGAGGCGATGTCACGCGAGAGCTCGGTGGTCGCATCGAGGTGGGCGAAGGTGGTCGCCGGTGCCGGGTCGGTGTAGTCGTCGGCCGGCACGTAGATCGCCTGCATCGAGGTGATCGAGTGACCACGCGTCGAGGTGATGCGCTCCTGGAGCACACCCATCTCGTCGGCCAGGGTCGGCTGGTAACCCACGGCGGAGGGCATGCGGCCCAGCAGCGTGGAGACCTCGGAACCGGCCTGGGTGAAGCGGAAGATGTTGTCGATGAACAGCAGCACGTCCTGCTTCTGCACATCGCGGAAGTACTCCGCCATGGTCAGAGCCGACAGGGCGACGCGCAGACGCGTGCCCGGCGGCTCGTCCATCTGACCGAAGACGAGGGCGGTCTGACCGAGAACGCCGGCCTCCTCCATCTCGACCATCAGGTCGTTACCCTCACGGGTGCGCTCACCGACACCGGCGAACACGGACACACCACCGTGATCACGGGCCACACGGGCGATCATTTCCTGGATCAGAACGGTCTTGCCGACACCGGCACCACCGAACAGACCGATCTTTCCACCCTGCACGTACGGGGTGAGCAGGTCGATGACCTTGATACCCGTCTGGAACATCTGGGTCTTGGACTCGAGCTGGTCGAAGGCCGGAGCCTTGCGGTGGATGCCCCAACGCTCGTTGACCTCGAGGGTTTCGCCCTCTTCGAGGTTCAGGCAGTCACCGGTGGCGTTGAAGACCTTGCCGAGGGTGACGTCGCCGACCGGAACCGAGATAGGGCCGCCGGTGTCCTGCACCTGCGAACCGCGGACGAGGCCGTCGGTCGGCTGGAGCGAGATCGCACGAACCATGTTGTCGCCGATGTGCTGGGCGACCTCGAGGTTGACGTTCTTGGTCTCTCCCCCGAGCTCGACCTGGGTCGTGAGCAGGGCGTAGATCTCGGGCATCGAGTCGACGCTGAACTCCACGTCGACGACCGGGCCGATCACACGCGAGATGCGACCGACACCGCCGGGCTGCTGGGCCTGGTCGGCCTCGTGCTCGGTAGTAATGGTGCTCATTGATTTTTCCTTCTCGTCATCAGCTGGCGTCGGCGAGTGCGCTGGCGCCACCAACGATCTCGCTGATCTCTTGGGTGATTTCGGCCTGACGTGCCTGGTTGGCCAGTCGGGTGTAGGTCTTGATGAGTTCCTCGGCGTTGTCCGTGGCCGACTTCATCGCGCGCTGACGCGCGGCCAGCTCGGACGCAGCCGCCTGCAACATCGCGTTGAAGATCCGCGACTCCACGTACTTCGGCAGGAGCGCATCCAGCACGCCGGACGCGTCCGGCTCGAACTCGTAGAGCGGCAGCAGGTCGTCGGGCTTACCGTCGGCGTCGGCGTCGACCTCGCCCTCGACGACCTCCAACGGCAGCAGGCGAAGCGCCAACGGTTCCTGGACCACCATGCTCTTGAAGCGGGTGTAGACCACGTGCACCTCATCGACGCCGCCGTCCTCGGAGCCCTTGACGAACTCCTCGGTCAGGCGCTGACCGATCTCGCGGGCCACGTCCGGGGTCGGGCTGTCGGTGAAGCCGCTCCACTCCGCAGCGAATTCACGCCGGCGGAACTTGTAGTAGCTCACCGCCTTGCGACCGACCAGGAAGGGCACGACCTCCATGCCCTCGCCGCGCAGGTGCTCGATGAGCTCCTGGCTGCGCTTGATCGCGTTGACCGAGTACGACCCGGCCAGACCGCGGTCGCTGGTGAGGATCAGCACGGCCGCGCGCTTAGGCTGCTCGCGCTCGGTCGTGAGCACGTGCTCGACGTCCGAGTAGGTCGCGAGAGCCGAAACGGCGCGGGTGAGGGCGGTCGCGTAGGGCGTCGACCGCTCGACTGCCTGCCGGGCCTTGACCACCCGGGATGCAGCGATGAGCTCCATCGCGCGCGTGATCTTCTTGGTGGCCTGGACCGACCGGATGCGCTGGCGGTAGACCCGCATCTGCGCTCCCATAGGCGTTCCTTCCTTGTCGCTGTCGAACCGTCAGTAGGTCGTGAGCAAGCGCGTCAGCGCTTCTGCTTCACGATCTGCTGCTGGTTGATCTGGTCCTCGGTCAGCTCGTCGAAGCGCTCCGAGCCCTCACCGCCGTGATCGGGCGTGGAGCGGAACTCCTTCTTGAAGTCGGCCATGGCGTTCTCGAGCGTCTTCTTGCCGTCGTCGTCGAGCTTGGTGGTCTCCCGGACGCTCGACAGGAAGTCGCCGTGGTTGCGCCGCAGGTAGTCCAGCCAGTCGGACTCGAAACGGGCGACGTCCTCGGTCGGCACCTCGTCCAGCTGTCCGGTGGTACCGGCCCAGATGGAGGCGACCTGCTCCTCGAGGGAGTACGGGGAGTTCTGCGGCTGCTTGAACATCGCCATCAGACGCTCACCACGGGCCAGCTGACGACGCGACGCGGCGTCGAGGTCCGAGGCGAACATGGCGAAGGCCTGCATCTCGCGGAACTGCGCCAGGTCGACCTTGATCGAACCCGTCACACCCTTCATGGCCTTGGTCATCGCGGCACCACCGACTCGGGAGACGGAGATACCGACGTCGACGGCCGGACGCTGGTTGGAGTTGAACAGGTCGGACTGCAGGAAGATCTGACCGTCTGTGATCGAGATGACATTGGTCGGAATGAACGCCGAGACGTCGCCACCCTTGGTCTCGATGATCGGCAGACCGGTCATCGAACCGGCACCGAGCTCGTCGGACAGCTTCGCGCAACGCTCGAGCAGACGGCTGTGCAGGTAGAACACATCGCCCGGGTAGGCCTCACGGCCCGGCGGGCGGCGCAGCAGCAGCGACATCGCGCGGTAGGCGTCGGCCTGCTTGGTCAGGTCGTCGAAGACGATGAGGACGTGCTTGCCCTGGTACATCCAGTGCTGACCGATGGCCGAACCGGTGAACGGGGCCAGGTACTTGAAGCCGGCCGGGTCACCCGCGGGAGCGTTGACGATCGTCGTGTACTCCAGAGCGCCCGCCTCCTCGAGGGTGGTGCGCACCTCGGCGACGGTGGAGTTCTTCTGGCCGATGGCGACGTAGATGCAGCGGACCTGCTTCTCCGGGTCGCCGGTCTCCCAGTACTCCTTCTGGTTGATGATCGTGTCGGTGGCGATCGCGGTCTTGCCGGTCTTGCGGTCGCCGATGATCAGCTGGCGCTGGCCACGGCCGATCGGGGTCATCGAGTCGATCGCCTTGATGCCGGTCATCAGCGGCTCGTGCACCGACTTACGCGAGACGACGTTGGGAGCCTGCAGCTCCAGCTCACGACGCTCGTCGGTCTTGATCTCGCCGAGGCCGTCGATCGGGGTGCCCATCGGGTCGACGACGCGACCGAGGTAGGCGTCACCGACGGGAACCGAGAGGACCTCGCCCGTGCGCTTGACTTCCTGGCCCTCTTCGATGCCACCGAACTCACCGAGGACGACGACACCGATCTCGTGGACGTCGAGGTTCAGGGCGATGCCCAGCGTGCCGTCCTCGAACTGCAGCAGCTCGTTGGTCATGCAGGTCGGCAGGCCCTCGACGTGGGCGATGCCATCGGCGGCGTCGGTGACGCGGCCGACCTCGTCGCGCGAAGCCGCGCCCGGCTCGTAGGACTGGACATAACCGTCCAGAGCAGCCCGAATGTCTTCCGGACGGATGGAGAGCTCCGTCATCATCTTCTCCTTCATATGGGCCGTGGCCCGCGGGTCAAGCTGTCAGGTGGTTCGAGGTGGTACCGAGCTGCGGTCAGCCCGCCATGTCGCGGCGGACGTTCTCCAGTCGGCTCAGGATGGTGCCGTCGATGACCTCGTCACCGACCTGGACGCGGACGCCTCCGACGACCTCGGGGTCGACGACGACGTTGGTCATGACCTCGCGCCCGTAGAGGTTGTGCAGGGCACGAGCCAACCGGTCGCGCTGCTCGGGGGTGAGCGGTGTGGCCACGGTGACGATCGCGGTGAGCTGCTGACGCACCGACGCGGCGACGCGCAGGTAGTCCTCCAGCACGCGCTCGTACCGGCGGCCGCGCGGGTGCTCGGCACCACGGGCTGCGAGGAACGCGGTCTCCGGCTCGGCCTTGCCATCGAGCAGTGCGTGCACCAGCGAGGCCTTGTCGGCGCCGGCACGCTGCCGGTCCATGAAGGCGTCACGCAGGTCCGCACTACCGGCGACGGTGCGCTCGAAGCGGAACAGCTGCTCCTCGACCTCGTCGATCCGGCCACGACGGTCGGCGGCGGCGAAGGCCGATGCGACGGCGAGTTCCTCGACGGCGTCGGAGGCATCTCGGTCCTTGGTCCACCGCTGCGAGGAGACCTCGCGCAGCAGAGCCAGAACCGGGTCGCCGACCTTGCCGCCGAACACCGTGTCGACCAGCCCGGCGCGGCTGGACGCGTCATGCGTCGAGTCGGTGAGGGCCCGGCGCAAGCCGGCATTGCCGTCCAGCACGTCGACGGCGGCGAAGAGCTCGCGCGACGTGTCGGCCGCGTCCGCTCCCTCGCTGAGTCGGCGTCCGAGCTCGGACCGGACGTGGGCGAGTGCGCTCCGGGAGGCTCCCTGCATCAGTTGCCTGCCTCGGAACCGATCTTCGTCGGCTTCACGTCACCGGACTCGAGCTCGGCGAGGAACCGGTCGACGATGCCGCGCTGACGCGCCTCGTCCTCCAGCGACTCTCCGACGATCTTGCTGGCAAGCGTCGTCGACAGCGCGCCGATGTCGGACCGCAGCGAGACGGCTGCCTGCTGGCGGTCGGCCTCGGTCTGCTTCTTGGCGGAGTCGACGATGCGAGCTGCCTCGGCGTTCGCCT
The DNA here is from genome assembly GCF_004146205.1 of Yimella sp. RIT 621. NCBI lineage: Bacteria > Bacillati > Actinomycetota > Actinomycetes > Micrococcales > Dermacoccaceae > Yimella > Yimella sp. RIT 621. The sequence goes on along the minus strand of NZ_SEIP01000004.1, from coordinate 40,155 downwards.
GCTCGCGCATGTCCGCGACGATCTGTGCACCCTGGGCACGCGCGTCCTCACGGATCTTCGCGGCCTCGTCCCGGGCGTGGCTCAGCTGTGCTTCGTACTGCGCCTTGGCAGCCTCGGCCTGCTTCTGAGCCTCCTGCGCCTGCTCCATACCGCCTTCGATGGCGGCGGTGCGCTCGGCGTGGGCCTGCTCCAGCTTCGGCACGACCTTCGTCTTGACGATCCACAGGAACAGACCGAAGACGATGAGGCCGAAGACCAGCTCAGGAATGTGCGGCAGGATCGGCGCCTGGCTGTGCTCGGGGTCTGCACCCTCCGCCAGCAGGGCCGCGGCCTGAGCCGCTGCGCTGGAATTGATCACGTTGTGCTCCTCGGTATCACCAGGACATGGCGGCGTTGATCAGTCCGCCCGTCCTGCGCGGGTCTTACAGGAAGAAGAGGACCAGACCGAAGATGGCAAGGGCCTCAGCCAGCGCGAAGCCGAGGATGGCGATCGGGCGCAGCAGGTTGCCGCTCTCCGGGTTACGGGCAACGCCGGAGATGTAGGCGGCGAAGATCAGACCGATGGCGATCGCCGGGCCGATGGCGGCCAGGCCGTAGCCGATGGTGCTGAGGTTTCCGCTGAGTTCACCAGTCATTTTGGGTAGTGCCTCTCACATTGTGTGGGATGGACCAGAACGAACTGTTCGCTCTGGGCGATTGTGGGGTTTGTGTTCAGTTGTTGATCAGTGGTCGTCCGCGAGGGCGCCACCGATGTACGAGGCGGCCAGAAGGACGAAGACGTACGCCTGCAGGAACTGCACCAGGGCCTCGAACGCGGTCATGATCGCTGCCATGATCCAGGCGGGGATCGCGACGAACTTCAGCCCGATCGCATCCTGGTTGAACAGTTCCCAGCCGCCGAGGATGAACACCACGAGCAGCATGTGCCCGGCGAACATGTTGCCGAACAGACGCAGGGAGAGCGTCACCGGGCGGGTGATGAAGAACGTGAGCAGCTCCAGCGGCACGATCAGCGGAAGCAGCCAGCCCGGAACGCCCGGCGGGATCATCCACTTGATGTACTTGCCGAATCCGCCGTGCTTCTTGATGCCGACGTAGTGGTAGACGACGTAGACGAACAGCGTCAGCGCGATCGGGAAGCCGACGCGGGCCATCGTGGGGTTCTGGAACGGCGGGATGATGCCCATCCAGTTGTTCAGCAGGATGAAGACGAACAGGCTGAACAGCAGCGGGACGAACCGCATGAAGTCCTTGGAGCCGATCGAGTCCTCGGCGACCCCGCCGCGGATCGCGTGGTAGACCTGCTCGGTCAGGTACTGCCCCTTACCCGGGACGACGGACGCCTTACGGGTGGTGGCCAGCAGCCACCAGAGCAGCAGTGCGGTCGCCACCAGCATCACGATCATCGGACGGGTGATGGCGAGGGTGAACTCGTATCCGCCCAGGTCGACGGTGCCGAACTTGACCAGCGGCTGCCAGAAGTCCTCGGGCTTCGGGGGGAATCCGCCTTCGGCCGACACAGCTGTCGGCACGCTCAGCGCGGTGAGGCTCACGCGTTCTCCTCGTTCACGGTGGTGGTCAGGGGCTCAAGAAGATTTCGGGGCACAACCGTCGGCCGATGCATCACGCGTTACCTTCAGGGGTCTTGGGGGCTGCGGAGCTGTCGGCGTCACCCGGACTGTTACCGGGGTTACCGTATCGGATCCACACCAGGTACATCGACAGGGCCATCCCCAGCAGCAGTCCGAGCAGCGTCAACCACGGCTTCGTGTCGAGCCAGCGGTCGGCGAACCATCCCAGGGCGGTATAGAGCAACGGCCCGGAAATCAGGATCGCGGTGACGTTGGACGCGAGCTGATCGGATTTCGCATGGGTCGGACGTGTGATACGGGAGGAACTCATCGGCTCGCTCCCGGAAGCGCGACATCGAACATCGGTGTGCGCGAGCGCATGAAGCCCCACAGTTGTCCCCCGAGCCAGACCAGCGCGGCCACGAGAGCGCCGAGCGCCACGCTGCGCGAGTCGAGTGCAGGCACGTTGGTCAGGAACAGCAGCGCGGGGAACATCAGGCTGACCTGGAGGCAGTAGATGCCGAGCGCGCCGGCCATCGAGGAGTTCGGGTGCAGTGACTCCAGCACCCAGCGGATGCCGACGTAACCCATGAGGAAGATCAATGCGCTGACGGCGACACCCGCGCTCGCTCCGAGCAGGCCCTCGACGCCTCGCGCGAGGTAGCCGACCACGGCTGCGAAAGGGAGCAGGGCGGCAGCTGCGAGGACTCCCCCGCGGAACATCATCGGGACGGCAGAACGGTCTGCGGACGCGGGGCTGCTGTTCGCAGCGCGCACTCGCTTCGCGGTCATTGCTCGGCCCTCAGAACTGGTGGTGGCGGGGGTCAGAAACTCTGGCGTGCCGCGGAATCGTCGCCGGGTAGGCGGCATCGCATCGGGTGGTCCAGGTGCTTGTGAAAGTTATCACAAGGACCTCCTACGGCCCAATTTCGGCAGCCCCAGGGTGAGCGCCAGGCACACGAGCAGGCCGACGACCAGGAACACTGCGGCGTACTTGGCCCGCACGAACGCGAACAGCAACGCTCCCCCGCTCACCACCATCGACCACGCGTAGAACAGCAGCACTGCCTGCCGGTGTGGGTGACCGATGCCGAGCATCTTGTGGTGCAGGTGCTTGGCGTCCGGCTTCCAGAACTTCAACCCGCGGCGGCGGATGGCGAGCAGGACGTCCAGGATCGGCACCGCGAGGATCGACAACGGCAACGCGATCGGTAGCCAGAAGGCCACCAGTGCCGAACTGCGCTGCGGCGCGATGCTCGGGTCGAAATTGCCGGTGAAGGAGATCGTGGCGGCCGCGAGCAGCAGACCCAGCAACAGCGCGCCCGCGTCACCCATGAACAGCTTCGCCGGGTGGAAGTTGTGCGGCAGGAAGCCCAGGCAGCACCCGACCACGGCCGCCGACAGGAACGCCGAGGTGGAGAACACCGACTCCACATTGAGTTCCGGCGGCAGGGATGAATAGGCCCAGATGAAGAAGGCGGCTGCCGCGATCGCGACCATCCCTGCAGCGAGTCCGTCCAGGCCGTCGGCGAAGTTCACCGCGTTCGTCGTCGCGATGACCACGAAGATCGTGAGGGCGAGCATCACCGGCTGCGGCAGGATCGTCTGCGCGCCGCCGTACGGCACGAGATAGAGCTGGATGCCGGCGAACGCCATCACCCCCGCGGCGATCATCTGCCCGGCGAACTTGGTGATCGCGTCGATCTCGATGAAGTCATCGACCGCCCCGAGCGCGGTGATGAGCACCGCGCCGAGGAGCACGCCGAACAGTTCGCCTTCATCGTAAAGCCCTGACAGATATGGCAACTGGGACGCAACCGCGGCCGCGGCGAGGAAGCCGACGAGCATGGCCACACCGCCCAGCCTGGGCACCGGGATCGAGTGCACGTCGCGGCCCCGCACCGGGGTGACCGCACCGAAACGAACTGCCGCCCACCGGATCGCCGGGGTCGCCAGGAACGTGATGGCCGCGGCGACCACACAGATCAGCAGATATTCACGCACGGTCGGTCAGCGAACTTCTCTCGGTCGTCGTGCAGACAGCCCCGCACGACCGGCGGGGCTGCCCGAAATGCTCAGCTACGAGGGTAAGCCGGGAATCGCTTGCAGAGGTCCTCGACGCCGCCGCGCACCTCTTCGGAGATCGCGCTCTCGGGGTTGCCGTCGCCCTCGGTGATCGCCTTGTGGATGAGCTCGGCGATGACCTTCATCTCCTCCACACCCATGCCCTGCGTGGTGACCGACGGCGTGCCGACGCGGATGCCGGACGCGATGTTCGGCTTCTGCGGGTCGAACGGGATCGCGTTCTTGTTGAGCACGATGCCGGCTGCGTCGGCACGCTTCTCGGCGTCGGCTCCGGTGACGCCCACACCCTGCAGGTCGTGCAGCGACAGGTGGGTGTCGGTGCCCCCGGTGGTCGGGCGAATGCCCTTCTCCCCCAACGAGGTCGCCAGTTGCTGGGCGTTGGCGATGACGTCCTTCGCGTACTGCGCGTACTCCGGGGTCGCGCACTCCTTGAAGTTGACCGCCTTCGCCGCGATCGTGTGCATCTGCGGGCCGCCCTGCATCATCGGGAACACGGCCTTGTCGAGTGCCTTCGCGTGCTCCTCCTTGCAGACCAGCGCACCGGAGCGCGGCCCACGCAGCACCTTGTGCGTGGTGAAGGTGACGACGTCGGCGTAGGGCACCGGGCTCGGGATCGCCTTACCGGCGACCAGTCCGATGAAGTGCGCGGCGTCGACCCAGAAGATCGCACCGATCTCATCGGCGAGTCCCCGGAAGAACTCGAAGTCGATCAACCGCGGGATCGCGGAGCCGCCGGCCAGGATGACCTTCGGCTTGTGTTCCATGGCGAGGCGCTCGACCTCGGCGTAGTCGATGTCCTCGGTCTCCTTGTCGACGCCGTAGTGGACGGCGTTGAACCACTTGCCGGAGAAGCTGACCTTGGTGCCGTGGGTCAGGTGGCCACCCATCGGCAGCGCCATACCCAGGATCGTGTCGCCCGGCTGCATGAACGCCCCGTAGACGGCCTGGTTGGCGCTCGCACCGGAGTGCGGCTGCACGTTCGCGTGCTCGGCCCCGAACAGCTCCTTGGCACGCTCGATCGCGAGGTTCTCGGCGCGGTCGACCACCGAGCAGCCACCGTAGTAGCGACGTCCGGGGTATCCCTCGGCGTACTTGTTGGTGAGCGTCGATCCCAGCGCCGTGATGACGGCCGGGCTGGAGAGGTTCTCACTGGCGATCAACTGCAGGCCGCTGCGGATGCGGTCGACCTCGGCCACCAGCACGTCGGCGATCTCGGGGTCGAACTGTTCGAGCGAGTCGTAGTCGGAGCCGTAGAAGGGCGTGGTCATCTGTGTATTCACCTCGTGGTCGGGTCTTGCGGACGGTCGTCAGGGAGTTCTCGGAGATCTTCGGGTTGCTCACGTTCTGCGTCGTCGTCGTGCTTGGCGAGGTCGACCGGACGGTCGTCGGTGTGCTCCGGCATGCGCTCGCCGGTCTCGGGATCGACCGACGGGTCGGGCTCCTCGCTGAAGCCGGCGTTCGGGTCGACCAGCTCGACCGAACCGAGCACCTCGCGCAACTGCTCCGCGCTGATCGCTCCTTCGCGCAGCAACTCGGGGTCGGCCTTGGTGCAGTCGAGAATCGTCGACGGTGTGCCGCCCTCGCGCAGGCCCGCGTCCAGGTAGACCTCGACGGACGGGCCGAACGCGAACCCGGCCTCGGTGATGGTGGTGATCGTCGGCTGACCGGTGCGATTGGCGGAGCTGACGGCCATCGGCCCTACCTGCGAAAGAAGTTCCTTGGCGAACTCGTCGTCCGGGATTCGAAGTGCCACAGTGCCGTTGGTGTCACCGAGGTCCCAGGCGAGGGACGGCTGGGCACGCAAGACGAGCGTGAGTCCGCCGGGCCAGAAGGCTTCGATCAGCCGGCGTGCGTACGACGGCACGGCGGTGGCGAGGCCGTCGACCGCGGCCGGGTCGGCGATCAGCACCGGCGGAGGCATCTCGCGTCCGCGTCCCTTGGCGTTCAGCAACGCGTCGACGCCGGACGCACTGAACGCGTCCGTGCCGATGCCGTAGACGGTGTCGGTCGGCAGCACGACGCACTGGCCCAGGCGGGCCGCCTCGACAGCTGCCGCGATGCCTTCGCTGCGGCCCTGCTCGGTGGCGAGGTCGAAGACCGGACTCACTGCACACTCCTTGACGGGGTCGGACTCGTTCCGGACGAGTCTCCCGCATCTGCGGCGACGACCGCATCCAGGTCTGCCCACTCCCCGCGACGGAACGCACCGATGAGCTTCTCCCGGTAGGCATCCATGTCGATCCCGTTGTCCCGCAACCAGGTCGAGTCGTAGTAGGTCTGTTCGTAGCGACCGCCGCCGTCACACAGCAGGGTGACGATGCTGCCCCTCTCCCCGCGCGCCTGCATCTCGCAGGCCAGTCGCAGCGTGCCGACGAGGTTGGTGCCCGTCGAGCCGCCGGCGAACAGTCCGGTGTGCTCACGCAACAGGTGCACGGCCGCGATGGACGCAGCGTCCGGCACCTTGATCATCCGGTCGACCACGCCCGGCGCGAACGATGGTTCGGTGCGCGGGCGTCCGATGCCCTCGATGCGTGACCCGCCGCAGATCGTGCGGCCGGCGTCGTGGTCGACCCAGCCGTCGAAGAAGACGGAGTTCTCGGGGTCGACGACGCACAGCTTGGTGTCGTGCCCCTGGTAGCGCAGGTAGCGACCTATCGTCGCGCTCGTGCCGCCGGTGCCGGCACCGACCACGATCCAACTGGGGACGGGATGGGGCTCGCGCTCCATCTGGTCGAAGATCGACTCGGCGATGTTGTTGTTGCCTCGCCAGTCGGTGGCTCGCTCGGCGTACGTGAACTGATCCAGATAGTGACCGCCGGTCTCGTCGGCGATCTGCTGAGCGCGCTCGTACACCTGCGCGCCGGTGTCGACGAAGTCGCAGGTGCCGCCGTACCGCTCGATGAGTTCGATTTTGCGCCGACTGGTCATGCGCGGCATCACCGCGATGAACGGCAGACCGAGCAGACGGGCGAAGTACGCCTCACTGACCGCGGTCGACCCGCTGCTCGCCTCGACCACCACGGACCCCTGACGGATCCAGCCGTTGCACAAGGCGTACATGAACAGGCTGCGGGCCAGACGATGCTTGAGGCTTCCGGTGGGGTGGGTCGACTCGTCCTTGAGGTAGATGTCGACACCGAACCCGTGGGGCATGTGCAACGGGATGAGGTGGGTGTCCGCGGAACGGTTGGCATCGGCCTCCACCTGACGGATCGCCCAGGAGAGCCAGGCACGTTCGTCGTCGCAGCACTGTGTGACGTCGAAGGTTCCCGGCATGACTGCGATCGTAGGCCCCGGGTGAGTCACGGCTCACACCGTGGCCGCAACCCGGCGGTAACGCTCAGATCCGTCCTTCGCACTCGTACAGCACGTCGGCCGCTTCGAAACCGAACTTCGCGTTGGTGGCGCGCATCGCCACGTTGGAGTCGGCGATGAAGGTCTGCAGCATCGTGCGACCGTCGCGTACCCCGTCGAGTCGGCGCAGGTTGTCGGCCTTGAGCGCCTGCCCGATCCGTCGTCCGCGGTGTGCGGGCAGGACGAGCGTGTCCTCCTGCACCATGACTCGATCCCTGTCCTGCACCAATACCTCTGTGTAACCGGCCGATTCGCCGTTCACCATCGCGAGCGCGGTGACCGATGTCCAACCGCGCTCGGCCAAACGCCGCTGACTGTCACGTTGCCGTTCGAGGTCGAGGTCGAGTGGTCGGCGACTGAGCTCGCCGCGCGGCACGTCCTGCTCCATCTGCTGCTGCAGCAGGAGCAACTGCGCCTCGTACTGCAGCGGACACGGACCGACCCACCCCACGATCTCGACGTCCGTGTCGAGCGGTGCGTCGAGCGGAGCGTCCATCGAGGCGACCGGGAGTTCGAGCAGGTATCTGGTCTCGACGTTCGCGACCTCGAGTCCGTGCGCCGCGGCGAACCGGCCGCCGCGAGTCTCGGAGAAGTCCTGCCCGGGCAGTCCGTACACCTCGGTGTCGACCGTCGTCCGACCGCGCTCGACCAACCGGTTCCGCAGATCCTCCGCGAGCGCTCGCCCGTGCCCACGGCCGGTGCGGTCGCCCTGTACGGCCAGCTCGATGGACGCGGAGTCGGTGTTCTCCCGGTTCGGGAGTGTGGCGTCCGCAGCAGCGACGATCTCGCCGTCGACCAGCCCGACCAACGCGATCCGGTCGGAGTACGTGGACGGGTTCTCGAACCTGTAGAACGCCTCGTGGATCCCCGACCACCAGACCGGTGGACGACCGCCGGTGTAACCCTCGAACAGCACGTCGTGCCACGCGCGGATCTCGGCACGATCGTCGGTGTTCAGTTCGCGAATCTCCATGATTGCCAGCCTGGTTGCCACCATCCTCCGATGCAACCCATTTGCCTGTCGGGGTGAGATGGGAAGGTTGCACCATGGAGATCGCCGACCGCCCGCTGGATCGCACCGAGCTCGAACGGATCCTGGACCAAGCTCGTGAGCCGGTTGCGCTGGTGCGTTGCGACCTGAGCGGTGCCAACCTGCGCGACCTCGATCTGACCGAGGTCACGTTCGACGAGTGCGCGCTCGACGGCGCGTTGTTGGACGGGGCTGCGCTGGGTGGGGTGATCTTCACGGGTTGCCGGATGACCGGTGTCTCGATGGAACGCACGCGTGGGCTGGGGTTCGAGATCCGCCGCTCCAACCTCTTCGCCGCCAACCTCATCGGTGCCGTGCTGGCCAACGCCGACCTCACCGGCTGCCGGTTCACCGAGGCTGTCCTGCGCAGCGCGGATCTGCACGCGTCCGTGTTCGACGAGTGCGACCTCACCGAGGCCGATCTGCACGCAGCGAACCTGAGCGACGCCGACCTTCGGGGCGCTCGCCTCGGTGAGTGCGATCTCGACCGGCTGCGTGCGCTGAAGGGCGCGATCCTCACCCCGAATCAGGCGAGCGACATCGTCGCCGATCTCACGGGAGCACAGATCGTCCCCATCGGCGACTGACGCCGCCCGGCGGACGCTCGCCGAACTCGCTGCGCCGCAAATCGTTTCCGCCCAGCGAGTCACAACATTTCGGCATGTCCGGGCCTCGATCGGCGCCCCGCACCAAGGAGTTGTCATGGGCGTCGTTCTCGGCGTCATCGTCGCCGTCGCCGGCGTCATTTTCATCACCGGTGCGGTTGCGCTGCCGGACAGCATCGCCAACAACCTCGCACCCGAGACCCTCGGATGGATCCTGTTGGCCGCCGGCGTGCTGCTGGTGCCTTCACTGCTGGCGACCCGCCGCCGCAAGACCACCGTCGTCGAACGCAACGTGGTGACCGACCGTCCGCTGGACGGTCGCTGAGGTTCACGCGGGCCGACGGGCCATCGCGAAACGGGGCCGACCGGTGAGGTCGGCCTCGTCCCTTGTCTCGACCCAGCCTCTGCGACTCAGCGCCCCTGGCAGCGAGTCACCCTGTGTCTCAGCATGTTCCATGATCAGGACGCCACCGGGACGCAACAGATCGAAGGCGCGATCCGCCACTTCCAAGGGGATGCGCAGCCCGTCGTGGCTGCCGCCGTACAGTGCGATCTCCGGGTCGTGATCACGCACTTCGGGATCGATCGGCACCATCCCCACCGGGATGTACGGCGGGTTGCTGAGCACCACGTCCACCTGGCCGAGCAGGTCCGGAAAGGCGTGTTGGGCAGGGCCGTTCACGATCTCCACATCGAGCGCGAGCCGGTCCCGGTTCGCGGCGGCCCATGCGTACGCGTGCTCGGAGAGCTCGATCGCGTGCACCGACAGGTCGGGGCGTTCCTGCTTGACCGCGAGCGGGATCGGCGCGGCGCCGGTGCACAGGTCGACCAGAACTCCGCCGTGCGGCGCGTGGGCCAGTCCGAGGTCGACGATGAGCTCCGTCTCCGGACGCGGCACGAAAACCCCTGGCCCGACACGGAGTTCGAGGTGGCGGAAATGAGCTCGACCGGTGAGGTGCTGCAAGGGCACACGCGCCGCCCTTTCGTCGACGAGCGCTTCGTAGCGAGTCGCCACCTCGTCGGGGAGCACGTCGCCCATCAGTGCAGCTCGACGAAGTTGCTCGCCGGTCTTGCCCCATGCATGCTCCAGCAGCAGGCACGCGTCAGCACTCGGCGACGCAATTCCGCTGCCGGCCAAGCGTTCTGCGGCGGCGCGCAGGATCGACCGCAGTTCGCTCACTCGCTGCTGCCCGCAGCCACGGCGGCCATCCGTGCCGCTTCGTCGGCCTGGACCGCGGAGTCGATCACCGCGGCGAGATCTCCGTCGAGCACGGAGTCGAGGTTGTACGACTTGTACCCGGTGCGGTGGTCGGCGATGCGATTCTCGGGGTAGTTGTAGGTGCGGATCCGCTCCGAACGATCCATGTTGCGTACCTGGGACTTGCGGGCCGCGGATGCCTCGGCGTCCTTCTTCTCCTGCTCCAGCTGGCGCAGCCGAGCCTTGAGCACGCGCATCGCGGACTCCTTGTTCTGCAACTGCGATTTCTCGTTCTGGCAGGACACGACGACACCGGTCGGCAGGTGGGTGATGCGGACCGCGGAGTCCGTGGTGTTGACCGACTGACCACCGGGACCGGAGCTGCGGTAGACGTCGATCTTCAGGTCATTCGGACCGAAGACGATCTCGTCGTCGTCACCCTCGTCCAGATCGGGCATCACCAGGACCCCCACGGCCGAGGTGTGGATGCGTCCCTGCGACTCGGTGGCCGGCACACGCTGGACACGGTGCACACCGCCCTCGTACTTCAGGCGCGCCCATGGCGCCGTACCCGGCTCCATGACGCCCTTCGCCTGGATCTGCAGCCGCACGTCGGTGTACCCGCCGAGATCGGACTCGGTGCCGTCGGTGACCGACGCTCGCCAGCCGGCCTGTTCGGCATAGCGCAGGTACATCCGCACCAGATCGGCCGCGAACAATGCGGCCTCGGCGCCGCCCGCCCCGGCCTTGACCTCGAGGATGACATCGCGGTCGTCGTCCTCGTCGCGCGGCAGCAGCAACGTGCGCAGCTTGGCCTCCGAGCGTTCGACCTGCTGGGTCAGAGCGGGTAGTTCCTCGGCGAAACCGGCGTCGTCGGCGGCGAGTTCCTGGGCCGTCTCCAGGTCGTCCTGCGCGGCCTGCCATGCATTGACGGCGGCGACGGTCGGCCCAAGGGCGGCGTACCGCTTGTTGACCTTGCGCATCAGGACCGGGTCGGCCAGCACCTCGGGATCGGTCATGCGACGTTCGAGTTCGGCGTGCTCGGCGACGATCGCCGCGGCGGAATCCAGCATGTGCGTCCTAGCTTCAGGTGCTCTCGGAGTGCTTCGGGGATGGGGTGAAACGCGAAACGCCGGTTCCGTCGAAGGACGGAACCGGCGAATCGAAGAAGCTACTTGGACTTGTTGCCGTAGCGCTGCTGGAAGCGGGCCACGCGACCACCGGTGTCGAGGATCTTCTGCTTACCGGTGTAGAACGGGTGGCAGTTGGAGCACACTTCGGCGCTGATGCGGCCGGACTCGGCGGTGCTGCGGGTGGTGAACGTGTTGCCGCAGGTGCAGGTGACCGTGGTCTCGGCGTAGTTCGGGTGAAGGTTCTTCTTCACGGCTTCTCCTAAGTCTTCAGGCTGTTTCCCGGGTCGTCGGGCGGGATGCGCGACGTGAACCGGGGCCAAGGGACAAGTCTGCCAGAGTAGGCGGACCTCCTCCAAAACGTCGGACTCGTGGTGTTCATTCCCGAAGCCCAGGCGGGGGCTTGATTTCGCCACGTACTGGGACAAGTTGGAAGTTTTACCCTCCCTTGACCAACGCGGTGCCATGGTGAGCACTTCCCCACCCCCGCCCTGGAGGATCCATGTCATCCCTCTCCCGCCGTTCGTTCCTGTCCGCCACCGTCGTCGCAGGCGCCATCGCTGCCATGCCGAAGGCACTCGCCGTCGACGAGACCTCCGTCTTCGCCGATGCCGGCCGCGAGTTCGCCGTTCCGCCGGCCCTCCTCGCGGCGATCAGCTACGGACAGACCCGCTGGTCCGACCACGCCGGACGCCCCAGCCGCAGCCTCGGATACGGCCCCATGCATCTGGTCGACGGCGCGGCGGTCGCGCAGCAGCGCGCCGCCGAGGGCAAGGACGACAGCGCCGCGATCGACACCTTGGGCGCCGCGGCCGCAGCGTCCGGCATCTCCGCCGACACGCTCCGCACGGACGCCGCGAGCAACATCCGTGCCGCTGCAGCGCTGCTCGCCGCACGCCAGCGCGCGAACGGTGGCGTCGTCGGTGCATCCACCGATCCCTCGTCCTGGTACGAAGCCGTCGCCACGACGAGCGGCCTGAGTACCCCCGCCGCACAGGTGCAGTACGCCGACGACGTCCTGGCCGATCTGCGGTCCGGTATGTCGGTGAGCGACGGGCGTACCCGCTACTCGGTGGGCGCTCAGCCCGTCGGCTCCCCCGGCAAGGGCCGTGACCGGGTGGTTGCCCGCGCCAAGTCCGGGCGACGCCCCACCGGTCCGGTCGACGCTCCGAACGGTCTCGGCGTCGAATGGGTGCCGGCGCCGTACGAGCTGTACGGACCGACCGAGGTCGACTACGGCAACCACGACCTGGCGTTCCGACCGCGCTCGCCGGAGCTCACGCATGTCGTCATTCACGACACCGAGTGCAGTTACGAAGTCGGCATCAAGCTGGTCACCGACCCGACGTACATGGCGTGGAACTACTTGATCCGTTCGTCCGACGGTCACATCGCCCAGCACCTGCAGACCAAGGACATCGGCTGGCACGCCGGCAACTGGTACATGAACATGCACTCGGTCGGGCTGGAGCACGAGGGCTTCGCCGCCCAGGGCTACAACTGGTACTCCGAGGTCATGTATCGCCGCAGCGCCCGGCTCACCCGGCACGTGTGCCGCACCTACGGCATCCCGATGGACCGCGCACACATCATCGGTCACGACCAGGTGCCCGCTCTGACAACCTCTCGGATCCGCGGCATGCACTGGGATCCGGGCCCCTTCTGGGACTGGGAGCGTTACTTCGAACTCATGGGTGCACCGCTGTCCAAGGGCACCGTGGGACGCGCACCGAAGAGCGGGGACGTCGTCCGCATCCTGCCCGGGTTCGAGGACAACGTGCAGGTCGTGCAGGGCTGCAGCGGCGTCTGCGTCGAGGGCACCGACCACGGCACCAACTTCGTGCCGTTGCGGTCGGCCCCGGACGCGTCCGCGCCTCTGGTCGTCGACCCCGGCCTGAAAGCGAGCCCGTCGACCACGCAGGTCTCGGACATCGGCGCCCGCGCGGCCGCCGGCACCGAGTACGCGGTCGCCGAGGTGCGTGGCGACTGGACCGCGGTCTGGTACCTCGGCGCGATCGCGTGGTTCCACAACCCGGCCGACGCGCCCACTGCGCGCGTGGTCAAGGGCGGACGCACGGTGACACCGAAGGGTGCCACCGCACCGGTCTACGGATCGGCTTACCCGGAGGCCAGTGCCTACGCGAATCCCGCTGAGGCGCAGCCGATCTCACCGCTCATCTACACGATGAAGGCCGGGCAGACCTACGTGCTGTCCGACGACTCGGTGCCGACCGACTACTACAAGGCGAAGACGTTCTCGTTGGAGACCCCCGACGACCACGTCAACACCGTGGGCCGCACGAAGTACTACCAGGTGAACCTCGGACACCGCGTCGCGTTCGTGCAGGCGGCCGACGTCGAGATCAGCTAGTTCATCCCGGAAGTCCGCAGAACTCGCCGTCGACTCGCGAGTTCTGCGGACTTTCGCGAAGAAGCCCGGCCACCCCATGGGAGTGGCCGGGCTTTTTCGGCGCTGAGCTGAAAAGCCTCAGTCCTCGTCGTCGAGCTTGATGGACGAGGTCTGCTGCACCTGCATCAGGAACTCGACATTGCTCTTGGTCTTCTTCAGCCGGTCGAGCAGCAGTTCGATGCCCTGCTGCTGGTCGAGTGCGGCCAGCACACGACGCAATTTCCACATGATCTTCAGTTCGTCCTGGCCGAGGAGGATCTCCTCGCGGCGCGTGCCGGAGTTGTTGATGTCGACCGCCGGGAAAATGCGGCGGTTGGCCAGCTGACGGTCGAGCTTGAGCTCCATGTTGCCGGTGCCCTTGAACTCCTCGAAGATGACCTCGTCCATCCTCGAGCCGGTCTCCACCAGCGCGGTGGCGAGGATGGTCAGCGAGCCGCCGTCCTCGATGTTGCGCGCGGCACCGAAGAACTTCTTCGGCGGGTAGAGCGCCGCGGAGTCGACACCACCGGACATGATGCGTCCGGACGCGGGTGCCGCCAGGTTGTAGGCACGGCCCAGCTTGGTGATCGAGTCGAGCAGCACGACGACGTCATGACCGAGCTCGACCAGACGCTTCGCCCGCTCGATGGCGAGCTCGGCGACGGTCGTGTGGTCATCGGCCGGGCGGTCGAAGGTGGAGGCGATGACCTCACCCTTCACCGCACGCTGCATGTCGGTGACTTCCTCCGGACGCTCGTCGACCAGGACGACCATCAGGTGGCACTCGGGATTGTTGGTGCTGATCGCGTTCGCCAGCGACTGCATCACCATCGTCTTACCGGCCTTCGCCGGAGCGACGATCAGGCCACGCTGGCCCTTACCGATCGGCGCGACGAGGTCGATGATGCGGGTGGTGAGCTGATTCTGCGTGGTCTCCAGGCGCAGGCGTTCCTGCGGGTACAGCGGAGTCAGCTTGCCGAACTCGACACGCTGGCCGGCCTGCTCGGAGGTCATCCCGTTGACGGAGTCCAGACGCACGAGCGCGTTGAACTTCTGACGAGCCGGAATCTGCTCGCCCTCGCGCAGCGCACGCACCGCACCGACGACGGCGTCGCCCTTGCGCAGGTTGTTCTTCTTGACCATGCCGAGCGGCACGTACACGTCGTTCGGCCCCGGCAGGTAACCGCTGGTGCGCACGAACGCGTAGTTGTCGAGCACGTCCAGAATGCCGGCTACCGGCACCAGGACGTCGTCCTCGCGCACCTGGGTGTCGACGTCGCCGAACTCCTCGGCGCGGTTGCGGCCGCGCTTGCGGTCACGTCCGCGCTGACGGCGGCGGTTGCCGCCACGGTCGTCCCAGTCGTCGCGGTTGCCGCCGCCACCCTGGCCCTGCTGGTTCGACTGCTGGTTGGACTGCTGGTTCGACTGGTTGCCGCCCTGCTGGTTCTGGTTGTTGTTCTGGTTACCGCGGCGGTCGTTGCCGCCCTGGTTACGGTCCTGGTTACGGTCCTGGTTTCCGCGCTGGTTGCGGTTGCCACCGTCCTGGTTGTTGCCGCCCTGGTTGCGGTCGCGGTCGCCATCCTGGCGGTTGTCGCGGTTGTTGTCGCGGTTCTGGCCGCCACCCCGGTTGTCCCCACGGCTCTCGCCACGGTTGTCGTCACCGCGGTTGTCCGAACGATCGTCAGAGCGGTTGTCATCACGGTCCTGGCGACGATCCGACTGACCCGCAGTGTTCTGCTCGCTGTCGTACCTGGTGTCGCGCTTGGAGTCGTGGTCAGCACCCTGCTGCGGGGCCTGCTCGTCCACGCCCTGGCGGGGCGCCCGGGCACGCCGGTTGCGGCGCTCACCCTGCTGGTCGCCCTGCTGGTCGACCTGCTGGTCGACCTGCTGGTCGACCTGCTGACCGGAGCGGTCGTCGCGGCCCTGCTCGGTGCGATCTTCGCGCGCGGACTCGAGCTTCGGCTCAGCCGCGGGCTGTGCAGCCGGCACCTCGGCCTGCTGCGGTGCCCCGGCCCGCGCCTTGGCGGCCCACGGAGCTCGCTCAGCCGGCGCGGAGGCACCGTCCGAGGATCCGCCGCGGCTCTGGATCGCCGCGAGCAGGTCGCTCTTGCGCATCTTGGAAGTGCCGCTGATCCCCATCGAGCCAGCGAGTCGCTTCAACTCGTCCAGCTTCAGCGTGCCCAGGGATCCGCGAGAGCCCGACGCGGCAGCTGCCGTCGTCGCCGACTCGGTGGTTTCAGTCACGAAGGTTCCTTCCCCCTCGTCAATCTCGATCTGACGATCGATCGGGGTTCTGCCTCGAAGAGGCTCTGTGTTGAACTCGGCTGCGCATCAAAGATCGATGTCGCAATCGCGAGAGTGAATACACCTGGGGCGTGCCGGAGATCCGGAACCTCACTCGGTGCGCTCACCAATCTACACGCTCACCGTGAGTTGTGTGACACGACCCGCACACCGTGCGTGGCGATTCCCGGACGCAGCAATATCCAGTCGTCGTTCGGCGCCGAGAGATCGCGCAGGGACTCGCCAACGCCGAGCACCAGCACGGTCGGCCCGGCACCGGAGATGAAGGCCGCGTGACCGTGGCCGCGCAACGAATCGACCAGCGCCATGCTTGCGGGATAGGCCGGCCGCCGGTTCTCCTGGTGCAACCAGTCGGCCGTTGCCGGCAGCAGTCGACCGGGGTCCGTCGTCAATGCGTGCACCAGAAGCGCTGCACGGCCTGCGTTCCGGGCGGCGTCGGCCAGCGTCACCTGAGCCGGAAGCGCGGCACGCGCCTTGTCTGTGGAGAGCGTGAATCCGGGCACGAACACCGCGACGTCGACGTCCGGGTGCAGCCCGGGCCGAGCGGTGCGCCAGGCCTGATCCTGCTCGTCGAACCAGGACGAGGTGAACCCGCCGTACACACTCGCGGACGCGTTGTCGGGGTGGCCTTCGAGCGCACTCGCGACGTCGTTGACCAGTGTGATCGAGTCGTCGTCGAGTTCGCCGCGGACGAGTGCGCAGGCGGCTGCAACGCCTGCGACGATTGCCGAGGCGGATGAGCCGAGGCCCCTCGAGTGCGGAATCTCGTTGCGACACAACAATTTCAGTCCGGCGGGAGGTTCGACCTCAAGGCGCTCCCAGAGTGCAAGCATGGACCGGTGGACCAGGTGACGATCATCGAGCGGCACTTCACCCGCGCCGGCGCCTTCGACCTCGATGATCAGCCGGTCACCTTCGACGCTCGCTTCGACGACATCCCTGATCTCGATCCCCAGACCGAGCGAATCGAAGCCCGGTCCGAGGTTCGCCGAACTCGCCGGAACGTCCACCCGGACGTGACGTCCAGGCTCGATCACGTTGCGGCTCATCAGGATTCGAGGCCGAGCGCCCGCGCGACCGACACGACGTCGACCGATACGCGGGTGGGCTGCACATCGGAACCGTCCGCGGTCCGAAGCGCCCACTGCGGGTCCTTCAGGCCGTGGCCGGTGACCGTGCAGACGATGCGAGCACCGGGCGGGATCCGTCCGGCCTCGTGCATCTTCAGCAGTCCGGCGATGCTCGCGGCAGAGCCCGGCTCGACGAAGATGCTCTCGGTGCTGGACAGCAAGCGGTGCGCGTGCAGGATCTCGTCGTCGCTGACCATGTCGATGACGCCACCGGACTCATCGCGCGCGGCTTCGGCCTGCTTCCACGACGCCGGTTTACCGATGCGGATCGCTGTCGCGACGGTCTCGGGATCGTCGACCGGATAACCGCGCACGATCGGTGCTGCGCCTTCGGCCTGGAACCCCCACATCATCGGTCGCTTGGTGGCGACGGGAGTGCCGTGCGCGGAATCGACGGCTTCGCTGTAGCCCTTCCAGTACGCCGTGATGTTGCCGGCGTTGCCGACCGGCAGCACGTGGATGTCAGGGGCGTCGCCGAGCACATCGATGACCTCGAAGGATGCCGTCTTCTGACCCTCGATACGGGCCGGATTGACCGAGTTGACGAGTTCGACGGGGTACGCCTCACCGAGCTTGCGGGCGACGCCGAGGCAATCGTCGAAGTTGCCGTCGACCTGCAGCAACGTGGCACCGTGCGCGATCGCCTGGGACAGCTTGCCCATCGCGATCTTGCCGTCGGGCACCAGCACCGCGCAGGTCATGCCCGCCTTGGTCGCGTACGCGGCCGCGGACGCACTGGTGTTGCCGGTCGAGGCGCACACGACGGCCTTCGCTCCGGCCTTGGCAGCCATCGAGATCGCCGTCGTCATCCCGCGGTCCTTGAACGAACCGGTGGGATTCATGCCCTCGTACTTGACCCAGACGTCCGCACCGGTGAGCTCAGTCAACCCTTCGGCGTGGATCAGCGGTGTGCCGCCCTCCCCGAGCGTGATGACGGGCGCGCCGTCGAGCATCGGCAGCCGGTCGGCGTACTCGCGGATGACCCCGCGCCACAGATGTGCCATGTCGTCCTACTCCCCCTCGACGCGAAGGACCGAGCCGACCTCGCGTACGTCCTCGGATGCCTTGAGTCGCTCGACGACGTCGGCCAGGTCGGCCTCGCTCGAGCGGTGTGTGATCAGGTGCAAGGTCGCCAGACCGTCCTGCGAACGGCGAACTCCCTGCCGCATCGACTCGATCGAAACGCCTTGCTCGCCAATGGTTTTCGCGATGTTCGCCAGGACACCAGGCTTGTCCTCGACGTCCAGTCGGATGAAGTAGGCGGTCTTCGATGCGCCGATCTGCTCGATCGGCAGGTTCGCGTACGACAACTCACCGGGCCCGCGGCCGCCGGTCACCTTGTGACGGGCCGCCTGCACGACATCGCCGAGTACTGCGGAAGCGGTCGGGTCGCCACCGGCACCCGGACCGTAGAACATCAGCTCACCGGCCATCTGGGTCTCGACGAAGACAGCATTGAACGCCTCGCGCACCGACGCGAGCGGGTGGCTGCGATCGATCAGCGTCGGATGCACCCGGACGTTCACAGCCTGCGAACCGCCCTTGTCGACCAGTTCGGCGATCGCGAGCAGCTTGATGACACAGCCGATCCGTCGGGCCGCGCGAATGTCGTCGGCGGTGACGCCCATGATCCCCTCGACGTGGACGTCGCAGGTGCGGACGCGGGTGTGGAACGCCAGCGAGGCCAGGATCGCAGCCTTCGCCTGGGCGTCGTGACCCTCAACGTCGGCGGTCGGGTCGGCCTCGGCGTACCCGAGTTCCTGGGCCTCGGCGAGCACGTCGGCGAGCTGTGCACCGGTGCGGTCCATCTTGTCCAGGATGAAATTCGTGGTGCCGTTGACGATGCCCATCACGCGGTGGACGCTGTCCCCCGCGAGCGAAACGCGCAGCGGTCGGATCAGCGGGATCGCGCCTGCGACGGCGGCTTCGTAGTAGAGGTCGACACCGTGTTCCTCGGCGAGCTCGTAGAGCTCGGCGCCGTGCTGGCCCAGCAACGCCTTGTTCGCGGTGATGACACTCGCACCCGACTCGATCGCCTTCTGCAGCAGCGATTTTGCCGGCTCCATGCCACCCATGAGCTCGATCACCAGGTCGGCCTCGGTCACCAACGTCTCGGCGTCGGTGGTGAACAAGGAGGCGTCCAGGCCGGTTTCGGAACGGTCCTTTCCGGTGTCGCGCACGGCGACCCCGATGATCTCCAACGGGCGACCCACTCGAGCAGCGAACTCGTCCTTCGCCTCCGACAACCGGCGGGCGACTGCTCCCCCGACGACTCCACAACCGAGCAGCGCGATCCGCACCGACTCCGACATCTGACTACTCACTCTCCAGCAACAACAGGTCCTCAATGGTCTCGCGGCGCACCCACGGCCGCGCACCCGCCTCATCGACCGCAATGACCGGCGGACGCGGCACGTGGTTATAGGTGCTCGCCAGCGAACGGCAGTAGGCGCCGGTCGCAGCCACCAGCACCAGGTCGTCCGCGCGAATATCGCTCGGCAGCAACACATCTCGCACGACGATGTCGCCCGACTCGCAGTGCTTGCCGACCACCCGGCTCTGAGCAGTCGCTTCGGCATGCCGGCCGGCGATCTCGCAGTGGTACTCGGCGTCGTAGAGCACCGGACGTGCGTTGTCGCTCATGCCGCCGTCGACAGCGACGTAGGTGCGGGTGAGTTGGTCGTCGACGACGACCTGCTTCACGGTGCCGACCGTGTACAGCGTCATACCGGCCGGACCGATGATCGACCGGCCCGGCTCGATCGAGATGCGCGGAACCTCGGTTCCGGCTGCGACACAAGCTTTCTGGACGATGGAAGCCAATTGGTCGGCCATGACCGACGGCGCGAGCGGAACATCGCTCGGCAGGTAGGCGATGCCGAACCCGCCGCCGAGGTCGAGTTCGGGAAGCGTGACGCCGTGCTCTTTCGCGACCGCAAGCTGCAGCCCGATCAGCCGTTCGGCGGCCACCGCGAAACCGTCCGATTCGAAGATCTGGGAGCCGATGTGGGAGTGGAAACCGAGCAGTCGCAGCTCGTTACGTGCCAGAACTTTCCGGACCGCCTCGGCCACTTGGCCGTCGATGCTGAACCCGAACTTCTGGTCCTCGTGAGCTGTGGCGATGAACTCGTGGGTGTGGGCTTCGACGCCGGTCTTCACCCGCAGCATCACCTTCGCGATCACGCCGATTCGGGCGGCCGCGTCCGCGACCCGTTCGATCTCCTCGAAGGAATCGACGACGATGCGTCCGACGCCGTACGCCAGGGCTGCGTCGATCTCGTGCACCGACTTGTTGTTGCCGTGCACGCCGATCAACTCACCGGGCACTCCTGCCCGGACCGCGACCGCGAGTTCGCCGCCGCTGCACACGTCCAGTCGCAGACCTTCCACGTGCACCAACTTCGCCATGGCGACCGAGAGGAACGCCTTGCCGGCGTAGTACACGTCGCATTCGGTGCCGATGCCGCGGAAGGCTCGGGCGAACTCGTCCCGGTACTCCCGAGCGCGCGAGCGCGCGTCGTCGACATCGACGAGGTACGCGGGTGTGCCGAAGTCTCGCGCGAGGTCACGGACGTCGTGTCCGGCGACGGCGAACGACCCGTCCTTGGTGCGGGTGGTGTTGCGGGAGAAGACCGGAGTCTGAGCTGCGTTCATCGGCGCCAACGCTACCGATGGGCGCGGCCGGCTCGCCGGATCACTCAGAAAGTGGACGGTGCGAACCGACCGGGCAATTGCGTTGGGCCGCAATCGTCATCGACCGCTACGCCGGCCGATGACATCGGATCCGTCAAGCAGCCGAGGCGTTCTTGTGATGGTGACAGGTCCGCGAGCAACCGGACCATGCCCTTGGGCAGGTTCATGCAGGTCAATGATTCGTGTGGCCGGACGGCGTCTTCCGTGTCGTCCAGGACCTCACCACCGAACATCGCCATGATCCGCCGCCGGCTCTCTTCGGAACGGCACCGATGCGAGGGATTCTCGTTGCTGCTGATACGGTTGGCGGCTGCTGGGCCCCCTTAGCTCAGGGGATAGAGCACCGCCCTCCGGAGGCGGGAGCGCAGGTTCGAATCCTGCAGGGGGCGCTTTCTCGAACGGCCACCGACTGCACCGCAGGCGGTGGCCGTTCGCATGTCGCCGGGGATGTCCGCCCTCGGACGCTGCCCGGCGCCTACGCTCGCCGAATGACCAGCCCCGAGCCCGTGACGATCGTCCTCGCGATCGGTGCTGCGCTGGTGATCCTGTTGCTGTGGCAGGTGCTGCGCCGCCGCAACCTGCAACGAGGTTTCGTCAGCGAACGCGACCGGGCGACGTACGAAACCCTGCACACGGCGTCCCTCGCCGGACGGCACCTCGGTGACGGACTCGACCAGGAGACGGCCCGACGGGCACTCCCTCACCTGCGCGAACTCCTGGCCACGCCCGCCCTCGCGCTCAGCGGCAGCCGAGAGGTCCTGGCGTGGGACGGTGTCGGCGACCACCACCGGGCCGAGGTGCACGAAGCCGCAGCCGAGCACCTCGGTGATGGCAAGGTCGCGGTCATCACGACCCTCGACTGCGACGACCCGGACTGTCCGGTGCGAACGGCGGTTCTGGCCCCGATCCGGGTGCGCGACACCGTCGTCGGGCAGTTGGTCGCGTGCGGCGAACAGCCGAGCGCCGGGCTGGCCCGGGCCACCGAGGAGGTCGCCGGCTGGATCGCGACCCAGGTCGAGCTCGCCGACCTCTCGGCCGACCGCACCCGCGCCATGGAAGCCGAACTGCGAGCCCTCCGGGCCCAGATCAGCCCCCACTTCATCTACAACAGCCTCGGCGCGATCGCCTCGTTCGTGCGCACCGACCCCGACCGCGCCCGCGAGCTGCTGCTGGAGTTCGCCGACTTCACCCGCTACGCCCTGCGCCAGGGCGGCGCGACCGCCACGCTCGCCGAGGAGATGCGCAACGTCGAGCGCTACCTCGTGCTCGAACAAGCTCGCTTCGGCGAGCGTCTGCAACTGAGGATGAAGGTCGCGCCCGAGGTGCTCGCGGTCCGTGTGCCCTACCTGGCCATCCAACCGCTGGTCGAGAACGCCGTCCGGCACGGCCTGGCCCCGAAGGCGGGCACCGGCACGGTCACGCTCACCGTTCGGGACATCGGGCCCGAAGCAGAGATCAGCGTCGAGGACGACGGTGTCGGAGCCGAACCCGAACGCATCAGGCAGGTGCTCGACGGGCACGGGCGCGGCGGGTCGGTCGGACTGGGCAACGTCGACGCGCGCCTGCGACAGACCTACGGGGACGACCATGGCCTCGTCATCGAGACAGCTCGCGGCTCGGGCATGAAGGTGAGTTTCAGGGTGCCCAAATTCGCGCCCGAGGCCTAGGTTTACCCCATGTCCGCAGCACCCCTGTCCGTGCTCGTCGTCGACGACGAAGCACCTACCCGGTCGGAACTCGCCTGGCTGCTCGACCAGGACGAGCGCATCGGCACGGTCCTGCAGGCGGCCAGCGGCGGCGAAGTACTCGACCTGCTCGACTTCACCCCCGTGGACGTCGTGTTCAGCGACATCAACATGCCGGGCCTGGACGGCATGCAACTGGCCCGCGTCATCGCCCGGCTGCCGCAGCGCCCGCAGGTGGTCCTGGTGACCGCCTACGACGAGTACGCCGTCGACGCCTTCGCGATCGACGTCGTCGACTACGTGATGAAACCGGTCAGACCTGAACGTCTCGCACAGGCGGTCGGCAAATGCGTCGGAGCCACCGCAGCTCAGGCCGAACCCGAGGACGAACGCATCCCCGTCGAACGCGGCGGTGTCACGCGTTTCATCCTGCGTTCCGACGTCCGGTACGTCCAGGCGATGGGCGACTACGCCGAACTGCACACACCGGACGGCACCCACCTCGTCCGGATCCCGCTGAACACACTCGAGGAGCGTTGGGCCGCAGCAGGATTCGTCCGTATCCACCGCTCCACGCTCGTCTGTACCCGCTTCGTGTCCGAGCTGCACATGGACGACGGGCGCTGCTCGGTCACCGTCGACGGCACCTCACTGCAGGTCAGCCGCCGGCACACCCGCGAACTGCGGCAGCACCTGTTGCAGCGTGGAGAGATCTGATGGAGCACGCGGCGCCACGCGTCCGCATCACCAGTTCCCGCGCGCCGACCGGCAACCCGGCCGGCCAGAGCCTGCGCGACGAGATCAACTCGCAGACCGAACTCGGTGAGGTGTACGTCGAGGGCTTGATGCGTGCCCAACTGCGGCTCGCATTGCGGGTCCTCGCCGTGGGAATCGTCAGTCTCGGCGGCCTGCCGTTGCTGTTCCACTTCGTGCCGGCAACCCGGCACGTCACGTTCGCCGGGGTGCCGTTCGCCTGGTGGGTGCTCGGTGTGCTCGTCTACCCCGCGGCGGTGCTGATCGCCCGCCAGTACGTCCGCGCATCGGAGCGGTTGGAGCTGGAGTTCACGACGATGGTGACCCGACCGGTGAGCAGGCGGTGACCTCCACCTGGTCGCTCGTCGCGATCGCGACGGTCTGCGTACTCACCTCCGGTCTCGGCCTGGTCGGATTGCGGTTCACCCGCGGCACCAGCGACTTCTACGTCGCCGGGCGAACGGTCTCCCCCTGGCGCAACGCGAGTGCCATCGGTGGTGAATACCTTTCTGCGGCAAGCTTCCTCGGTGTCGCAGCGCTGATGTACGACAACGGCCTGGACACGCTGTGGCTCCCCGTCGGTTACACCATCGGCTACCTCGTCCTGCTCGTCCTCGTCGCTGCACCGCTGCGTCGCAGTGGGGCGTACACACTGCCCGACTTCGCTCAGCTGCGACTGGAGTCGAAGGCCGCGCGCAGGGTCTGCTCAGTGTTCGTGCTCGGCATCGGCTGGCTCTACCTCATCCCCCAACTCCAGGGCGCGGGCCTGGTGCTCAACCACGTCACCGGATGGCCCCGCTGGGTCGGCAGCACCCTGGTCACCGTGCTCGTCACGTTCAATGTCGCGCTCGCCGGGATGCGGTCGGTCACGCTCGTCCAGGCGGCTCAGTACTGGCTCAAACTGACTGCGCTTGTCGTCCCCGCGTTCGTGATGCTCGGCGTGTGGCTGCGCGACGACCGTCCCTCGGCGCCTGCCGGCACCGACTGGTGGGACCCGCTCACCGCGTCCGCGAACACCGACAACCTCTACGCGACCTACAGCCTGCTGATCGCGTTGTGCCTGGGCAGCATGGGTCTGCCCCACGTCGTCGTGCGCTTCTACACCAATCCGACCGGCCGGGAGGCCCGCCGAACGACCGTAGCGGTGCTTGCCCTGCTGGGCATGTTCTACGTCTGGCCGCCGATCTACGGCTGGCTCGGACGCATCTACCTGCCTGGCGACGCACCTGGGATGCGGGACACGATGGTGCTCCGGCTGCCCGGCGCCGTCCTGCCCGGTGGCGTCGGCGATCTGTTGTCGGCCCTGCTTGCCGCGGGAGCGTTCGCTGCATTCCTGTCCACCGCGAGCGGCCTGCTGATGGCGGTCGCCGGCGTCCTCGATCAGGACATCGTCCGACCGTTGGTGCGTCGCCGTCACCCCAGCGTGAAGCCGAGTCAATCCTTCCGTTTCGCAGTGATGTTCGCGATGCTCGTGCCGTTCACCGCCGCGGTCCTGCGTAGCCCGTTCGGCATCTCGATGGTCGTCGGTTACGCATTCGCGATCGCGGCCGCCACCTTCGCGCCGCTGGTGGTGCTCGGTGTGTGGTGGCGCAGCCTCTCCCGCGCCGGCGCGATCGCCGGAGTGCTCACCGGCGGCTTCACGACGGGCGCCTGCGCCGCAGTGGTCCTGGCCGGAGGCGTCGGGACCGAGGGTCTCGCGCGACAGTTGCTGACCGCACCGGCGGCCTGGACGACGCCCCTCGCGGTGTTCGTGATGGTCGTCGTCTCGCTCGCCACGCCGAACAGCGTCCCGGCCTCGACCGGACGCATCATGGCCAGGTTGCACGTGCCCGAAGCCGTCGCCGACTGACGAAAGCGTCCCGCCGTTCGCCGCAGCACCCGAACCGCTCGCCGCACGTTTCGGTTCCGCACGCCGAACCGTGCGACCCGTCCGGCGCAGCACGCCCGGAAGCGGTGGCGAACCGGAACCGGCAGGAAGAAGGTATGTGACACCGATCACACGGCTCCCCGTGTGGCAGTCCATACCCGAAACCGGAGGTGACTCGGTGAGCAACGACGGTGCTCCGAAGGTCGACGATCGCTTCATCGCGGTCCAGCAGTCCCCCGAGTTCGCCGAACTTCGCAAGAAGTTCCGCGCATTCGTCTTCCCCGTCACGGCCTTCTTCCTGGCGTGGTACTTCCTGTTCGTCCTGCTGTCGATCTACGCGCCCGGATTCATGGGCACGAAGGTGATCGGCAACATCAACATCGGCATCCTGATGGGCCTGGGACAGTTCGTGACGACGTTCGCCATCACGTTCATGTACGCCCGCTGGGCCAACCGTGAGTTCGACCCGCGCGCCGACGCCATCGGTGCCCGCCTCGCCGGCGACAAGGACTTCTGATGGGCACTCAACTGATCAGTCTCGCCGCGGCCGACCAGGTCGGCAGCCCCGTCCTGAACATCGCGATCTTCGCCGTCTTCGTCCTGGTCACGTTGACGATCGTGGTCAAGGTCGCGTCCGGCACCAAGACCGCGGGCCAGATGTACACCGGTGGCGCCTCGTTCTCCGGCAAGCAGAACGGCATCGCGATCGCCGGTGACTACCTCTCGGCGGCCTCGTTCCTCGGTATCGCCGGCGCCATCGCGTTGCAGGGCTACGACGGCTTCCTGTACTCGATCGGCTTCCTGGTCGCCTGGCTCGTCGCCCTGCTGCTGGTCGCCGAACTGATGCGCAACACCGGACGCTTCACGATGGCCGACGTGCTGTCGTACCGCCTGAAGCAGCGCCCGGTACGCATGGCCGCTGCGACGTCCGCGCTGGCCGTGTCGTTCTTCTACCTGCTCGCCCAGATGGCCGGAGCCGGTGGCCTGGTGTCGCTGCTGCTCGGTGTGAGCGGCGAGACCGCGCAGAACCTCGTCATCGCCGTCGTCGGCGTCATCATGGTGCTCTACGTGATGATCGGCGGCATGAAGGGCACCACCTGGGTGCAGATGATCAAGGCCGTCCTGCTCATCGCGGCGACCTTCATCATGACGGTCTGGGTGCTCGGCAAGTACGGCTTCAACATCAGCAAGCTCTTCGAGGCCGCGGTCAACGAGAACCCGAAGGCCGGGGAGAAACTCCTGTCGCCGGGCCTGAAGTACGGCAAGGACTCCACGACCAAGCTCGACTTCGTCTCGCTCGCCCTGGCTCTGGTGCTCGGCACCGCGGGTCTGCCGCACGTGCTGCAACGCTTCTACACGGTGCCCACCAGCAAGCAGGCACGCAAGTCGGTCGAGTGGGCCATCTGGCTCATCGGTGCCTTCTACCTGCTGACCCTGGTCATCGGCTACGGCGCCGGCGCCCTCGTCGGACCGGACAAGATCAACGCGGCTCCCGGAAAGGCCAACGCAGCGGCCCCCCTGCTCGCATTCGAACTCGG
The DNA here is from genome assembly GCF_004146205.1 of Yimella sp. RIT 621. Taxonomy (NCBI): domain Bacteria; kingdom Bacillati; phylum Actinomycetota; class Actinomycetes; order Micrococcales; family Dermacoccaceae; genus Yimella; species Yimella sp. RIT 621. Next base: position 13,823 of record NZ_SEIP01000004.1, on the reverse strand, counting down.
CGGCTCCCCGCTGCTGGGCATCGTGTCCGGCATCGCGTTCGCGACGATCCTCGCCGTGGTCGCCGGCCTGACGATCACCACCAGCGCCACCTTCGCGCACGACATCTACAACCAGGTGATCAAGCACGGCAAGGCGACGCAGGAGTCGGAGGTCAAGGTCGCCCGCATCGCCGCGGTCGTCGGTGGCGTCATCGCGATCGGCGGTGGCATGCTCGCCAAGGACCAGAACATCGCGTTCCTGGTGGCCCTCGCGTTCGCCGTCGCGGCCAGCGCGAATCTGCCGACGATCCTCTACTCGCTCTTCTGGAAGCGGTTCAACACCCGCGGCGCGGTGTGGAGCATCTACGGCGGTCTGATCACCGCGATCGGCCTGATCATCTTCAGCCCGGTCGTCAGCGGTAAGGGCGCGGATCCGAAGACGGGCAAGACGCTGTCCATGCTCCCGGCGGACATCGACTTCCACTGGTTCCCGCTGGACAACCCGGGCATCGTCTCGATCCCGGTCGGGTTCTTCCTCGGCTGGCTCGGCAGCGTCACCAGCAAGGAGTTCAACGCTGCCAAGTACGCCGAGATGGAGGTCCGTTCCCTGACCGGACACGGGGTTGCCGAGGCGATCGATCACTAGGAAGCTGGGTGTGGGGTGCGTCACGGCGCACCCCACACCCCGCACAGCACCCGGGCGGCCACACCACCCCCACCGCCCGATTCGTCGATGAGGATGAGGATTTTGAGCGAGACCAGCTACGCACCCGACCCGGACTTCGCTGCTGCGGCCAACGGCAAGGCAGAACTGTTCGAGCAGGCCGACGCCGACTTCGAGGGTTTCTGGGCCGACCAGGCCCGCGAGCGCATCACCTGGGCCAAGCCCTTCACACAGACCCTCGACTGGAGCAACGCTCCGTTCGCCAAGTGGTTCGCCGACGGCCAGCTCAACGTCGCCCACAACTGCGTCGACCGCCACGTCGAGGCGGGCAACGGCGAACGCGTCGCGATCCACTTCGAGGGTGACCAGGGCGACACCCGCACGATCACCTACGCCGACCTGCAGCGTGAGGTCTCCAAGGCAGCAAATGCGTTGCAGGAGTTGGGGATCAACAAGGGCGATCGGGTCGCGATCTACATGCCGATGATCCCCGAGACGATCTTCACGATGCTCGCGTGCGCTCGACTCGGCGCTCCGCACTCGGTGATCTTCGGTGGCTTCTCGGCCGATGCTCTGTACACCCGCATCGTCGACGCGGACGCGTCCGTCGTGGTCACCACCGACGGTCAGTGGCGCCGCGGCAAACCCGCACCGCTCAAGGCTGCCGTCGATGAGTCGCTCACCAAGGGCGATCACCCGGTCAAGCACGTCCTCGTCGTGCAGCGGACCAAGGGTGAGGTGGCCTGGAACGACGACCTCGACCTGTGGTGGCACGACGTGGTCGACCGCCAGTCCGACCAGCACGCCGCCGAGCCGATGGACGCCGAACACCCGCTGTTCATCCTGTACACCTCGGGCACGACCGGTAAGCCGAAGGGCATCCTGCACACGTCCGGCGGTTACCTGACGCAGGCCGCGTACACGAACTCGATCGTGCACGACGTGCACCCCGAGACCGACGTGTACTGGTGCACCGCCGATGTCGGCTGGGTCACCGGCCACTCCTACATCGTCTACGGACCGCTCGCGAACGGCGCGACGCAGGTGCTCTACGAGGGCACACCCGACACTCCGCACCAGGGCCGCTGGTGGGAGATCGTGCAGAAGTACGGCGTCACGATCCTCTACACGGCGCCCACCGCGATCCGCACGTTCATGAAGTGGGGCAACGACATCCCGGCGAAGTTCGACCTGTCGTCCATCCGCCTGCTGGGTTCGGTCGGCGAGCCGATCAACCCCGAGGCGTGGCGGTGGTACCGCGAGAACATCGGTGGCGGCAAGGCGCCGATCGTCGATACCTGGTGGCAGACCGAGACCGGCGGCATCATGATCTCGCCGTTGCCCGGACTGACCACTCTGGAGCCGGGTTCGGCACAGAGGCCGATTCCCGGCATCGCGGCCGAGATCCTGGACGACATGGGTGAGCCGTTCACCGAACCGGAGAAGGTCGGCTACCTGGTGCTCACCAAGCCGTGGCCCGCGATGCTGCGCACCATCTGGGGCGACGACCAGCGCTACCGCGACACCTACTGGAGCCGGTTCGGTGAGAAGTACTACTTCGCCGGTGACGGCGCCAAGTACGACGCCGACGGCAACATCTGGCTGCTCGGCCGCGTCGACGACGTCATGAACGTCTCGGGTCACCGACTGTCGACCGCGGAGATCGAATCCGCCCTGGTGTCACACGAATCCGTGGCCGAAGCCGCGGTGGTGGGAGCCACGGACGAGACCACCGGCCAGGCCGTCTGCGCATTCGTCATCCTGCGCGAAGGCTTCGAGGACGACGGCGACGACACCGTGCAGGAACTGCGCAACCATGTCGCCAAGGAGATCGGTCCGATCGCCAAGCCTCGGCAGATCCTGGTCGTTCCCGAACTGCCGAAGACCCGCTCGGGCAAGATCATGCGCCGTCTGCTCAAGGACGTCGCCGAGAACCGCGAGGTGGGCGACGTCACCACGCTCGCCGACTCCTCGGTGATGAACCTGATCAAGGACGGCATGGCCAAGGGCTGAAGTCTGCGATCGAACGCCCCACGTCCCCTCGGACGTGGGGCGTTCGCCGCCTCGCCGCCCGGGCCGTCGCAGTGCCGTCGCAGTGCCGTCGAAGTGCCGTCGAAGTGCCGTCGCGGGACGGCCGCGGGGCCGTTGGTCGGACTCACCCGAGCGGATGATGGGATGGGTCCTGTTCAGGTACGCGTCGACAGGGGTCCCCACGTGTCAGCTCCACCAGCCAGCGCTGCGCCGAAAGCCGGACGCGGACGCGGACGCATCGAGGTGCACAACCTCACCAAGTCGTTCAAGGGCTTCCGGGCCGTTGACGACCTGTCCTTCAACGTCGAACCGGGCCGGATCACCGGCTTCCTCGGGCCGAACGGCGCCGGCAAGACCACCACGCTCCGCATGATCCTGGGGCTCATCCGGCCGACGTCCGGCGGCTCCACCATCGGCGGCGTCCCGTACGTCAAGCTCGCCGACCCGCTGCGCACCGTCGGCTCGGCACTCGAGGCCACGAACTTCCACCCCGGACGCACCGGACGCGATCACCTACGTGTGCTCGCCACGTCCGCCGGCCTGCCGACGAGCCGCGCCGACGAACTGCTCGAACTCGTCGGCATCCCAGCGGCTGCGAAGAAACGCGCCGGCGGCTACTCGATGGGTATGCGTCAGCGGCTCGGACTGGCCGGCGCACTGCTCGGCGACCCGGACATCCTGGTGCTGGACGAGCCGGCGAACGGTCTGGACCCCGAGGGCATCCGCTGGCTGCGCGGGTTCCTGCGCCACCTGGCGGCCGAGGGCAAGACCATCCTGGTCTCCAGCCACCTGCTGTCCGGTGCCGACGTTCACACCCCTGCAGATCGCGATCAACACCTACACCACCGGTGTCGGCTTCGGATACGTGTTCCTGATGGTCATCGGCATCATGACGATCGGCTCGGAGTATCGGCACAAGACGATCACCGGCACGCTGTTGGCCGAACCGCGACGTCCGGTCATGATCGCCTCGAAGGTGATCGCGCTGCTCGGTTTCGGTGTGCTGTACGGCCTGGTGTTCCTCGCCGGATCGGTCATCACCGGCGCGACGATCCTGTCGGCGCGTGGGATGCAGGCGTTCCCCGAAGCAGGCACGCTCACCCGTTCGCTCCTGCTGGTGCTGCTCGTACTCGGCCTCTGGGCGCTCATCGGCCTCGGCCTGGGCGTGATGATCCCCAACCAGGTCGCCGCGATCCTGGTCGGCGTCGGCATCGCGTTCATCCTCGAACCGATCCTGTCGGTGGTCGGCACACTGATCGACGGTGGCCGCGACGTGGTGAAGTTCTTCCCGAGTCAGGCCACCAATGCGGTCCTCGGTGGGTACAACGGCGACCCCGAGAGCGTGATGCTGAACTGGTGGCAGGGCACGCTGATGTTGCTGCTCTACGCGGCCGTCTTCGTGGCCATCGGGACGTGGTTGACCAACCGCCGCGATGTCACCTGAGACACATCGCAACAGCACTCGACCCACACGGGCGAACCCCAGCCTGCAGGCGTAGGCTGGGGTTCGTCTGTGTGTCACCCCACACGGGCGATTCGATCGGCGACACAAACGAAAGAGGCGCATCAGCGTGTCCCAGCCTTCCGAGCCGCTCGCAAGCTTCGGCCCCAACGAGTGGTTGGTCGACGAGCTCTACGAGCAGTACCTGCAGGACAAGAACTCGGTCGACAAGGCCTGGTGGAGTTTCTTCGCCGACTACGAACCGAGTACCGAGTCCGGCTCGAGCAACGGCTCGTCCAAGAGCTCCTCGAACGGCAGCGCCGAGAAGACCGCCGAGAACACTGCGGACAAGAACGGTGAGAAGGCCGCTGCGAAGTCGTCGAAGGACGCTTCCGCGAACAGCTCCGAGAGTGACAAGGCTCGGTCCGCCGAGGGCAACGCCGAAAACGTCCAGCCGGGCGATTCCAAGGCCGCCGACGCCGACCCGTCCGCCGCTCCGCAGGCCAAGACGGAGAAGTCCCGCTCCGACCGCAACCCCGGCCGGGTGCCGACCCTCGACCCCAAGCAGCACGAGCTGTCCAACGCCCGCCCGATCTCCCGTGACGGTGGCGTTGCTCCGGTCCAGTCCGTCGACGCCGAGGACGAGAAGGTGCCGTTGAAGGGTGTCGCCGCCCGCATCGTCACCAACATGGAGCAGAGCCTGGAGGTGCCGACCGCGACCAGCGTCCGCTCGGTGCCGGCGAAGCTGCTCATCGACAACCGCATCGTCATCAACAACCATCTCGCCCGCAGCCGCGGCGGGAAGGTGAGCTTCACCCATCTGCTCGGGTACGCGATCGTCAAGGCGCTCAAGCTCGTTCCCGACATGAACAACGCGCTGGCCACCGACGACAAGGGCAAGCCGGTGCTGGTGCGCCCGGGCCACGTCAACTTCGGCCTGGCGATCGACCTGGCGAAGGACGACGGCACCCGCACGTTGGTCGTCCCGAACATCAAGAACGCCGAAGCGATGGACTTCGTGCAGTTCTGGACGGCGTACGAGGACATGGTGCGTAAGGCGCGCACCAACACCCTGACACTCGAGGACTACCAGGGCACCACGATCACCCTGACCAACCCGGGCGGCATCGGCACCGTGCACTCGGTGCCGCGCCTGATGAAGGGTGCCGGCGCGATCATCGGAGCCGGTGCGCTGGAGTACCCCGCCGAGTGGCAGGGCGCCAGCCTCAACACGCTGAACAAGAACGCGGTCAGCAAGGTCATGACGCTGACCAGCACCTACGACCACCGCATCATCCAGGGTGCGGTCTCGGGTGAGTTCCTGAAGGTCGTCCACCAGCTGCTGCTGGGCGAGGACGGGTTCTACGACGACATCTTCCAGGCGATGCGGATCCCGTACGAGCCGGTCCGTTGGGTGCGTGACATCGACACCAGCCACGACGACGACATCAACAAGGTCGCCCGTGTGCACGAGTTGATCCATGCCTATCGGGTGCGCGGGCACCTGATGGCCGACACCGACCCGCTGGAGTACAAGCAGCGTCGTCACCCCGACCTCGACATCACCAACCACGGCCTGACGCTGTGGGACCTCGACCGCACCTTCCCCACGGGAGGGTTCGGCGGCGAGCCGTTCCTGAAGCTGCGCAAGGTGCTGGGCATCCTGCGCGACTCGTACTGCCGCGGCGTCGGTATCGAGTACATGCACATCCAGGACCCCGAGCAACGCCAGTGGATCCAGGGCAAGGTCGAGGTGCCCTACGAGAAGCAGACCTCGGCCGAGCAGCTGCGCATCCTGCGCAAGCTCAACGCCGCAGAGGCGTTCGAGACCTTTCTGCAGACCAAGTTCGTCGGCCAGAAGCGCTTCAGCCTCGAGGGCGGCGAGTCGGTCATCGCGCTGATGGACCGGATCATGTGCGAGGCCGCCGACGAGGGTCTCGACGAGATCTGCATCGGTATGCCGCACCGCGGACGCCTGAACGTGCTGGCCAACATCGCCGGCAAGTCCTACGGCCAGATCTTCCGTGAGTTCGAGGGCACCCAGGACCCCAACTCGGTGCAGGGGTCGGGCGACGTGAAGTACCACCTGGGCACCGAGGGCGAGTTCGTCTCCGACGCCGGCAACAAGACCAAGGTCTACCTCGCCGCCAACCCCTCCCACTTGGAGGCCGTCAACCCGGTGCTGGAAGGCATCGCGCGCGCCAAGCAGGACCGCATCAACCTTGCCGGCACCGCGTTCACCGTGTTGCCGATCCTGCTGCACGGTGACGCTGCGTTCGCCGGTCAGGGTGTGGTGGCCGAGACGCTGAACCTGAGCCAGCTGCGCGGGTACCGCACCGGCGGCACGATCCACGTCGTGATCAACAACCAGGTCGGTTTCACCACCGCGCCGTCGCAGTCGCGTTCGTCGACCTACTCGACCGACGTCGCCCGGATGATCCAGGCGCCGATCTTCCACGTCAACGGCGACGACCCGGAGGCGTGCGTGCGCGTCGCCGAGCTGGCCTACGAGTTCCGTCAGCGCTTCCACAAGGACGTCGTCATCGACATGGTGTGCTACCGCCGCCGTGGCCACAACGAGGGCGACGACCCTTCGATGACACAGCCGCTGATGTACAACCTCATCGAGGCCAAGCGCAGCGTCCGCAAGCTGTACACCGAGGCCCTCATCGGCCGCGGTGACATCACCCCGGACGAGGCCGAGGCCGCCCTGCGCGACTACCAGCAGCAGCTGGAGCGGGTGTTCGTGGAGACCAAGGAGGCCAAGAAGCAGGCCGCCGCCCCCTCAACCCCCGACGCCTCGACCGGCACCGACGCCGAGGGCCACGGTGGCCTGGAGCGTCCGTCCGCGCAGACGGCCGACGACGCGACGGTCGACGGCCGCAACCGCTCGACGGCGATCAGCGAGTCCGACCTGCACAAGATCGGTGAGACCTGGGTCAAGCCGCCGGAGGGCTTCACCGTCCACCCGAAGCTCGCCAAGCTCATGGACCGCCGCAACGAGATGGTCCACAAGGGCGGGATCGACTGGGCCATGGGCGAATTGGCCGCCTTCGGCTCGTTGATGATGGAAGGCATCCCCGTGCGCCTGGCCGGCCAGGACAGCCGCCGCGGCACCTTCGTGCAGCGTCACGCCGTCCTCATCGACAAGGTCAACGGCAACGAATGGACGCCGCTGCGTTACCTGTCCCCCGACCAGGCCTGGTTCTGGGTGTATGACTCCCTGCTGTCGGAGTACGCCGCACTCGGGTTCGAGTACGGCTACTCCGTCGAGCGTCCGGATGCGCTGGTGCTCTGGGAGGCTCAGTTCGGTGACTTCGCCAACGGCGCCCAGACGATCATGGACGAGTTCATCTCCTCCTCGGAGCAGAAGTGGGCGCAGCGCTCGTCTGTCGTGCTGCTGCTGCCGCACGGCTACGAGGGTCAGGGTCCCGACCACAGCTCGGCCCGCATCGAGCGGTTCCTGCAGATGTTCGCCGAGGACAACATGACGATCGCATACCCGAGCACGCCGGCGAGCTACTTCCACCTCCTGCGTCGCCAGGCGTACGCGCGTCCGCGCCGTCCGCTGATCGTGTTCACGCCCAAGCAACTGCTTCGCCTGAAGGCGGCGACCAGCAGACCCGAGGAGTTCACCAGCGGTGTGTTCCAGCCGGTGCTGCCGGACGCCACCAAGCCCGAGGCCTCGCAGGTCGACCGGGTGCTGCTGGCATCGGCGCGTGTCGTGTACGACCTGGAAGCCGAGCGCGAGAAGCGTGGCGACACCAAGACCGCGATCGTCCGGGTCGAGCAGTTGGCCCCCATTCCCGCCAAGGAGATCGCCGAGATCATCGGCCAGTACCCGAACGCCGAGCTGGTGTGGGTGCAGGACGAGCCCAAGAACCAAGGTGCGTGGCCGTTCATGGCGCTCAACCTGCCGGAGGCTCTGGCCGAGTTCGGCGAGACCCGCGGACTGCGCGTCGTGTCACGTGCTGCCGCGGCATCGCCGGCGACCGGATCGCCCAAGCGTCACGCGGCCCAGCTGGCCGAGTTGGTCGCTTCGGCGTTCGACCGCTGACCGGAACGGCCGAGTACGGATGTACTTCACCGACCGCGGAATCGAAGAATTGGCGAGTCGGCGTGGCGAGGAAGAGGTCAGCCTGGAATGGTTGGCCGATCAGCTGCGCGCTTTCGTCGACCTCAACCCGGAGTTCGAAGTGCCGGTCGAACGGCTGGCAACATGGTTGGCTCGCCTGGATGACGACGAATGACGAGTGAGGATCGAGTGACCCAGAACGACGAACGGCGTCAGCCGGAGTTCAACCCGAGCGCCGAGTTCCAGGTGGTCGAGGGTCCACGCCGGGTCGGCGTGTGCTTCGTCGGCGACGAGTACGTAGCAGGACTCGGCGACCCCAAGGCGCTCGGTTGGGTTTCGCGGGTCATGGCCCGCACCCCGCACGCCGGGGTCGACCTAGCCGCGTACAACCTGGGCGTCCGTGGCGACAGTTCGACCGAGGTTCTCGCCCGGTGGCAACAGGAGTCCGAGCCGCGATGGCGCACCGCGAACGAGCGGCGCCTGGTCATCGGTTTCGGTGCGGGCGACATCGAGCAGGACCTCTCGACGGCACGCTCGCGCCTGAACCTCGCCAACATCCTGGACGACGCGTCGTCCGCGGCCATCGCGACCTTCGTCGTCGGGCCGGCGCCCACCCAGGACAACGAGTTCAACGAGCGCCTGCAGGTGCTGGTCGATGCGCAGGCGGACGTCTGTTCACGCCGCGGCGTCACCTACGTCGACTGCTTCCGCCCGTTGCTCGGGCACGACCAGTGGCAGTCCGATCTTGCTGCATCACCCGACGGCCTGCCCGGGCAGGCCGGTTACGGCCTCATCGCCTGGCTCGTGCTGCACGCCGCCTGGCAGTCCTGGCTCGACCTCTGAGCCTGACCCGCCCGATCACGCTCGATCAGTACGCGCCGTCCTTCGCCAGGACGGCGCGTACTGTCTTGACGAGGATGAGCAGGTCACCGGTCATCGACCAGTTCTCCACGTAGTACAGGTCCTTGCGCACACTCTCGTCCCAGGTCAGGTTGGAGCGTCCACCCACCTGCCACGGCCCGGTGATGCCGGGCTTCACGTACAGCCGTCGATGCACGTGCTGGTCGTAGGTCTCGACTTCGGCGGGTAACGGCGGACGGGGGCCGACCAACGACATGTGCCCACGGATCACGTCGAACAGCTGCGGCAGTTCGTCGATGGAGTAGCGGCGGATGAACCTGCCGGTGCGCGTGACACGCGGGTCGTCCTTCATCTTGAACAGGATCTCGTTGCCGTCATGGTCCTCGCGCAACGACTGCAGGCGGGCCTCGGCATCGGCATCGGTGACCATCGAGCGGAACTTCGTCATCCGGAAACGGGAGCCGTTGACCCCCACGCGCTCCTGCCGGTAGAACGCGGGACCGTGGTCCTCGAGCTTCACCGCAAGTGCGGTCACGATCATGATCGGAGCCGCCAACAGCAGCATGCAGAGCGCGACGACGAGGTCGAACGCTCGCTTTCCGACGTACTTCATCCCGGTGTAGCGCGGCATCTCCACGCTGATCAACGGCAGACCCTCGACCGGCTTCCAGTGGATTCGCGGACCGGCGATATCGGTCATGCGGCTGGCGAGCACCAGATTGCACTCGGTTTCTTCGAGATCCCAGCCGAGATCACGCAGGAAGGTCGGACCGGTGGAACTTTGACCGGCGACCACCACGACATCGGCACCGACCACCATCGCCGCCCTCGCGGCGTCCTCCGGCCGGCCGACCTCGGGCAGGACGCTGCCGTCGGCCAACCGGAACTCACGGGACTGACCTGCGGTCGCGACCGCCACGACCTCATAACCCGCGATCGGGGTCCGCCGCACGGTGTCGACGACGTAGCGGACCTCGACCGGTGAACCGACCACGAGCGCCCGCTCGACCCACTCCCCACGCCCCCGACGCCGGACCAGCACCCGGCGCTGCACGACCCGTCCGATCAACAACAGGATCAGACCGAGCGGGAAGGCCACAGCAAGGAATCCGCGAGCGAACGCGACCTTGAACAGCGTCGCGAAGATCGCCACACCGCCGAACAACGCCCACGTCGCACGGGCCAGGTCGCGGTATTCGGTCGAGCCGACGGCCACGACCTTCATGCTGTAACCGCCGAACGCTGCGATCGCGATCAACCACGCCAAGCCGAGCGCGATACCGGTCTGGCTGTACGACAGGTCGCCGAGCCCGGCGACCTTCGCACCGCGCGGATCGCCGAAGCGCATGACGACTGCCAACCACATCGCCAGGGCGATCCCGAGCACGTCGCCGGCCAGCAGGCGTGCTTGAAGGGACCGGCGCCAGTTGATGTGCGTGGAACCGGTGACCGTTCGCTCGCCCAAGGTCGTCATACGGGGCCGTTCATCCCTCACGTGCCCCGTGTCACGACCGGCAGTGCGGCGGCCAGGCGTTCGTTCCAGGGGCCGATGGGCTCGATCCCGTTCGAGTCGAACGCGTCGTGGCCCAGGACGCTGTTCGCGGGACGGGGTGCCGGTACCGGAAACTGATCGGTGGTGATCGGAGCGACTCGTCGGGCCTCGAGGCCGGACAGGGTGAAGATCTCCTGCGCGAACCGGTGCCAGGAGGTCGAGCCGGAACTGGTGCCGTGGTAATAGCCACCCGGGGCCCCGGAGTTCACGAGTCGGACGATGAGTTCGGCCAGGTCACGGGTCCAGGTAGGCTGCCCGACCTGGTCCGCGACGACGGTCAACGTGTCGCGTTCACCGGCCAGCCGCAGCATGGTCTTGACGAAGTTGCCCCCACCGGCGCCGTACAACCATGCCGTCCGGACCACATAGGCGTCCGGACTTGCTTGCCGCACAGCCCATTCGCCCGCGGCCTTCGTACGACCGTACGCCGAAGCAGGTGCTTGCGGAGCGTCCTCGGGCCACGGCTGGTCACCGTCACCGGGCATCACGTAGTCGGTCGAGACATGCACCAGTCGGACACCGGCAGCCGCGCACGCGACCGCGACGTTGTGAGCGCCGACCGCGTTGATCATAAACGCCTCGCCCTCGTGCTCCTCGGCCTTGTCGACCGCGGTCCATGCCGCACAGTTCACCACCATGTCAGCGTCCCGCACCGCGTGCGTCACCGCTCCCGGAACCCGGATATCGCAGTCCGCACTGCCCAGAGCCCAAAAATGCTCTCCCGCCTGCGCCAACACCGACTGCAGGTCCTGACCGAGCATCCCGTGCCCGCCCAGCAACACCCACCTCATCGATCAGCACCCATGGGACCCGGGGAAGTGCCGGTCGAAGTGCCGGTGGACAGGACCTGTTGGGTGCGGGCGTACTTGTCCTCGACCGCTTGCTTCACCGGACGCCACCAGGCTTCGTTGGCCTGGTACCACTCGACCGTCGCGGCCAAACCCTCATCGAAGCTACGGTAGGTCGGTTCCCACCCCAGTTCGGTGCGCAGCAGGGTGGAATCGATCGCGTACCGCAGGTCGTGCCCGGCCCGGTCGGTCACCTGATCGAACGCGTCCGGCTCTTGCCCGAACAGCACCAACAGTTTGCGCACCACGTCCAGGTTGTTGACCTCACCATCAGCACCGATCAGATACGTCGCACCGATCCGGCCACGATCCAAGATCGCCCACACCGCACTGTTGTGATCATCGACATGGATCCAGTCGCGCACATTCAAACCCTGCCCGTACAGCTTCGGGCGCACCCCATCGATCAGGTTCGTGATCTGCCGCGGAATGAACTTCTCCACATGCTGACGCGGACCGTAATTGTTCGAACAGTTCGAGATCGTGGCCTGCACCCCGAACGACCGAACCCACGCCCGCACCAACAAATCCGACGCACCCTTGGTCGACGAATACGGCGAGGAGGGGTTGTACGCCGTGGCCTCGGTGAACCGGCCCGGGTCCTCCAACTCCAGATCGCCGTACACCTCATCGGTCGAAATGTGGTGATACCTCACCCCATGCGCACGGACCGCTTCCAACAACGTGTACGTGCCGATCACATTCGTATCCAGAAACGGGCGCGGGTCAGCCAACGAATTGTCGTTGTGCGACTCCGCCGCGAAATGCACCACCGCATCCGCACCCGCCACCACACCGTTCACCAGGTCAGCATCCGCGATATCGCCCTGGACGAACTCGACCTCATCCAGCACGCCGTCCAGGGACGCCTTCGACCCCGCATAGGTCAACTTGTCCAACACCGTGACCCGCACATCCGGCCGCGTCCGCCGCGTCAGCTGAACGAAATTGCTGCCGATGAACCCCGCCCCACCGGTCACCACGATCCGCACGAAAAAAGCCCCACTCCACGCTCGACTCGACGCCGGAACAGACGCCCGCGCAAGCCTACCGGCCAACCCATAGACTGCCGCGGGTGAAGGGAATCATTCTCGCTGGCGGGTCAGGCACACGACTGCACCCGATCACTCGCGGCATCAGCAAACAACTCATGCCGATCTACGACAAACCGATGATCTACTACCCGCTGTCAACCCTGATGATGGCCGGCATCCGCGAAATCCTGATCATCACCACACCCCACGACGCCGAGCAATTCCAACGCCTGCTCGGCAACGGATCCCAATGGGGCATCGAGCTGACCTACGCCGTACAACCCTCACCCGACGGCCTCGCCCAAGCCTTCATCATCGGCGCCGACTTCATCGGCAAGGACAACGTCGCCTTCGTCCTCGGCGACAACATTTTTCACGGCACTGGACTCGGCACCCGCCTACGCGACCACAACAACCTCACCGGCGGGCTCATCTTCGCCTACCACGTCCCCAACCCCACCGCCTACGGGGTCGTGGAATTCGACGAACACATGCGCGCCGTGTCCATCGAGGAAAAACCCACCTACCCCAAATCGAACTACGCCGTCCCCGGTCTCTACTTCTACGACAACAACGTCATCGACATCGCCCGCAACCTACAACCCAGCACCCGCGGCGAACTCGAGATCACCGGCATCAACGACGCCTACCTCCAACAAGGCACCCTGCAAGTCACCGTCCTACCCCGCGGCACCGCCTGGTTCGACACGGGCACCTTCGACGGCCTCATGTCCGCCTCCCAATTCGTTCACGTCGTCGAAGAACAACAAGGACTCAAAATCGGGTGCATCGAAGAAATCGCCTGGCACAACGGTTGGCTCGACGACGACACTCTGCGACAACACGCCGACGACCTCACCAAAAGCGGATACGGCCTCTACCTACACCGCATCCTCGCCGAACCCCGACGCGAAGGACGACTCGCCCGATGAACATCGAACCCCTCGCCATCGAAGGCGCCTACGTCATCACCCCGCGCCAGTTCCCCGACGACCGCGGCGTATTCATGGAAGGCTTCCGCGCCGACAAACTCGCCGAACACCTCGGCCACCAGATGCAGGTCCTGCAGACCAACATCTCCGTCTCCAGCGCCGGCACCGTCCGCGGCATCCACTACGCCGACGTACCACCCTCACAAGCCAAATACATCACCGCCGCCTCCGGCGCCCTCATCGACTACATCATCGACATCCGCGTCGGCTCCCCCACTTACGGCGAATGGGACTGCGTCCTGCTCGACAGCGACTCCCGCAAAGCCGTCTACCTGTCCGAAGGACTCGGTCACGCCTTCTGCGCGCTGCAGGACGACACCACCGCCGTCTACCTCTGCTCCGCCGT